>DAIDGW010000223.1 GCA_027452245.1 Acidobacteriaceae bacterium | reverse complement strand
GCAATAAAAATGCGCAGTAGAATCTCTGCCAACACGCATCCGCTGGCTGCGCCTGCAATGGCCAATAGGAATGCCTCCGTCAGCGTTTGGCCGATGAGCCGCCCGCGGCTTGCGCCCAACGCGGACCGCACCGCCAGTTCGTGCTCCCGTGCTGCGCCGCGTGCTGATAACAAACCTGCCACGTTGGCGCAGGCAATCAGCAGCACGGCATATACCGCGCCCAGCAGGATCCACGCGGCGGTGTACGCGTCCTGCATCTGGCGGTCGCGGATGGACCGCACCTGCAATCGAAAGTCGTTGCGAAATTGCGCTGGAATCCACAGTTGCGTGTGCTTGAACAGAGGCTGCATTTCCGCCTCGGCTTCTTGCACGCTGACGCCGGGCTTAAGGCGCGCAAACGCCCACATCGGGTAGCCGATGCCGCTGTTGACCGTATGCTGGGCCGCAATGTCCATTTGCGCCGGAATGACGATATCCGCCGGCTGAAGGCGGGGCATCTCAAAATCCTTCGGAAGCACGCCCACGATGCGCACAAGGTGATCGTCGATGGAAATGAACTTGCCAGAAACACCTGGATCGCGATCGTAGCGGCTCAGCCATAGCCCATCGGAGATGAGCGCGACCTTGGGACCGTCGGGAAGGTCCTCTTCGGGGAGAAAATTACGCCCCAGCACAGGTGCAACGCCGAGCGTGGGCAGAAAATTTTGCGCCACCTGCGCACAGCGAAGAGCGGTGGGCTTTGCCTCAGTTAGATTGCACTCGCTCACCCCTCGCTCAAACGTGAGAGAGGCGAAGGGCTTCTGGTTGTTTCGCCACTCATAGAAGAAGCCGCCCAGAGTAAACTCTTGTCGCTCCAGTGATTGCACGAGTCCCACCGAGACGAGGCGATCGTCGTGCGAATAGGGAAGGGCGCGGAAGAGAATGCGATCAACAACGCTGAAGACTGCTGTCGTGGCTCCGATTCCCAGCGCAAGCGTGACAATCGCAGTCAATGCAAACATAGGGTCCCGGCAAAAGCCGCGCAGCGCATAGCGAATATCGCGCAGTACGCCTTCGAGCCACGGCAACGTGCGCCGCTGGCGGTAGGCCTGACGTGCCTGCTCAGCGCCGCCGAGTTGAATGAGGGCCTTGCGGCGGGATTCCTCTGGGCTGAGGCCGGCGCGGATGCCGTCCTCGGTGTGCATGGCGATGTGGCTTTCAAGTTCGGCGGCGAAGTCCGCCTCGGCGCGGCCGGGACGCACGAGGCCGATGAGACGCATCCAGAACGCTCTGAGGTGATTCATAACGCCTCCATTCATGCCTCTTAGGCGGGCGAGAGAAAGCGCGCGAGAATCTCCGTAGTCTGCTCCCACTCGGCGGCAGCTTTGCGGATCTTGCGCTGGCCGGCTTTGGTCAGCTCATAAAACTTCGCACGGCGGTTGTTTTCAGAGACGCCCCAGCGTGAGCGAATGTAGCCCTCCTGCTCCAGACGCAGCAGAGCAGGATAGAGCGTGCCATAGTTCAACTGCAACTGGTCCCCGCTGGTCTGCTCGATTCGCCGCGCCAACCCGTATCCGTGCTGCGGCCCCATCGTTTCCAGAGTCTTCAGCGCCATCAGCGCCAGAGTTCCTTGCCAGATATCGGTCTTTTCACCCATTCTCGCCCCCCTATTGCTATCCAATAGAAGAAGCGTACATGGCTACATATGGGAACGCAATAGGTATTTTCGCAATTCTTGCCGCGACCAAGCGCGTGGGGGCGAGCGGGGTTGCACTTAATGCTTTAACATGGTCCTGGTGCAGCGGCCCAGCTCGTTGACAGCCGCTCATACCGACATCCCGGCCGCCGTCTCGTCCGTTTTGACGCAATCGCGGACTAGCTTTCCCGGCAGTTTGCACCAACGCGAGAGTGAGTGTAGCGAAGCGCGGGGAGGTTCGCGAGATAGTGGAAAGGCGTCGCAGCGCAAAGCCGAAAGGCCCTCTGGCGAGCCCTGAATGCGCGCGGGCATCGAGGTCTCTCAGCGGGCAACGTAGACGGGGGCATTTCCCACTGTGCGTCTTTCAAAGAACTCTTCAACGCCGAATGCTGTCTCAACGCCGCCCAGCATAAGCCATCCGCCTCGAAACATCGTGCCGTGGAGTTGCTTCAGGATGTTCTTCTTTGTTTGCGTATCGAAGTAGATCATCACGTTACGGCAGAACACAAGGTCGAAAGGTCCGAGGGCACGCATACTACTACGCAGGTCAATCGTTTCAAAGACGACCATTCTTCGCACCTGATCGCTTAACTGCCATTCCGCGCCGGATTGGCGAAAATACTTTACCAGGAGGGCTGCCGGCAACCCCCTGTTCACCTCAATCTGCTGATACTTGCCGGACCGGGCACGTTCCAGAACCTTTGAAGAAAAATCGGTGGCCAGGATTTGAATATTCCAGTCGCTCAACCCCGCCTCTACCAGACGCATTGCCAGGCTATAGGCTTCCTGTCCAGTCGACGCAGCCGCCGACCAGAACCGCAGCCTCTTCGTGTCTCGCCGTTCTTCAATCAAGCGGGGTAACAAGACGGTGCGTATGGCTTCATACTGGGCTGGATCCCGGAAGAAATAGGTTTCGTTGGTCGTCATGGCCTCCACGACCTGACGGCTGATCTCCGGCTGGCAAGTGGCCTTGAGAAGTGCGCACAAGTCGTCAATCGTGCCAAGGCCAAGCCGCGTGATAATCGGCGCGAGGCGGCTCTCAAACAGGTAGTGCTTGTCCTCTTCAAGCACGATGCCCACCTGGGAATAGATGTGCTCCTGAAGGAACCTGTAGTTGTCCGGATGGATCTGCGATATTGACGTTTGGCTATGCATCCAATTCACCCTAATTTCGGTCGACCCTGCGCAATATCTCCGGCACAACCTGGTCGAGCGACAATACACAGTCGGCGAGACCGGCATTGACTACGGCGCCAGGCATCCCCCATACGACACTTGAAGCCTCATCCTGCGCGAGTATGCTTGCACCCCGTGCCTTAAGAATCTCGGCTCCGCGCAACCCATCATGTCCCATCCCTGTCAAAATGACTGCGATCACGGCGCCGCCGTACACATCGGCAATCGAGGAGAAGAGCGCATCGACTGCGGGACGGCAGAAGTTCTGCGGTGGTGCCTGATCCAGATGAACACGCACTTCGCCACCGTTTGCCGCCACCTGCAGATGGAAGCCTCCAGGGGCAATCAATATCTTGCCGGCTTCCACCCGCTCACCCTCAATCGCCTCTTCAACGGAAAGCGGACAGAAGGTGTGAAGGCGTTCCGCGAGGAACCGGGTAAAGAGAGCCGGCATATGCTGCACAACCAGGACGGGCAACGAGAACCCCGCGGCTAAGGTCGGTAGGATCGCGCCCAGGGCGGTAGGCCCGCCCGTAGAGACTCCGATGACGACGACTCTGGGACGTACCTTCGGGCTTTGCTGGACTGGAGAGCTTCGACACAGCGGTGGCGCCGCCGGAACCCGCGCCCGTTCCGGTCGGATTGCGACGCCGTCCTCTCCCGGAATGCGAAAGAACTGTTTGATCTTCGGGATCAGCTCTTCCTGCAGACGGGCCATCGAGCGATCGAGCGACCCTTCGTTGGACGCTTTGGTCACATAGTCATCGGCCCCTAGAGTTAATGCTTCCAGGGTTACCGCCGCCCCGCGCTCGGTGAGTGTGCTGAACATGATGACTCGTACCTGGGGATAGTCACGCCGAAGGCGCCGCAAAGTCTCCAGACCATCCATCTCCGGCATTTCGATATCCAGAGTGAGAACGTCGGGATTGAGCTGTGGGATCCGTTGCAACGCGATCGATCCGTTGGCTGCCACCCCTACCACCTCCAATTCCGGATCCCGCTCAAGTGCATGCGTGACCAGACGGCGGATGACCACCGAATCGTCCACTACCAGCACACGTATTCGCTCTCCTGCCTGGAGGGATCGTTTCTTCATCACAGCCATTCCGCACCCCTTAGAACTGGATCCCCGTGAGCTGAATCTTCCCCACAATAATGTCCTTTGTGAACGGCTTCATTACATACTCGTTGGCGCCCGCGTCCAGAGCTTCCGCAATGTGCTTAAGTTCGGCCTCAGTGGTAACCATGACGATCACCAGCGAAGCGAATTCCGGGGCCTGGCGTAACTTCTTGAGCAAATCCAGCCCATTCATCTCGGGCATATTCCAATCCAACAGAACCAGTTGTACTGTTGCCTTCTCGGCTTCGATCACTTCCAGAGCTTCTCTACCATTGGCGGCCTCGCAAACCTCAAATCCTAGTTCCTTCAAGGTCTTGGCGAGGATCGTACGAATGGCCTTTGAGTCGTCGACTACCAGCGCTTTAGGCATCTCGTCCTCTGCATCTGTTCGTTGAAGATCGAACTCTGCCCGGCCGGGGCATACCACCTGCCGGGCAAAGTCCATGACAGTCGGTTCGATCAGAAGGTGAACCCCGATACGACTTTTTGCAGTTGGGCCGCCATGTGGCTCAACTCTTGCGAGGCTTTCTGGGTATCATTTGCACCCTGCGTTGTATTCTTTGCCGCCACAGCAACGCCGCCGATGTTTTTGGCGATGTCCCCGACCCCCTTGGCCGCTTCGGCCACGCTGTGGCCGATCTCGTTGGTCGTCGCCGTCTGCTCTTCGACTGCTGAGGCGATGCTATTGGAGATATCGTTGATCTGGTTGATGATCGTACTAATCTCCTCGATCGCCGTAACGGCCCCCTTGGTGTCGCCCTGGATCGCTTCTATCTTCTGACCGATATCCTCGGTGGCCTTGGCGGTCTGCTTGGCAAGTTCCTTCACCTCGTTGGCCACTACCGCGAAGCCTTTGCCCGCTTCGCCGGCGCGTGCGGCCTCAATCGTGGCGTTAAGCGCCAGCAGGTTGGTTTGCTGCGCGATCGAGGTAATCACCTTGATGACGTTGCCGATCTCCTGGCTGGACTCGCCGAGCTTCTTTACCGTCTCGTTGGTAGAGTGCGCCACGCTGACGGCATTCTTTGCCACCCGCGCCGATTCATTTGCATTCTTTGAGATCTCGCGAATCGAGGATTGCATCTGCTCAGATGCCGAAGCCACCGAAGCGACATTCGCCGAGACTTGCTCGCTGGCTGCCGACACCACGTTGGCCTGCGTGGCCGTCTCCTCCGCGTTGCCCGCCATCTGCTGGCTGACCGCGGTCAGCTCTTCAGAAGAGGACGCCAGAGCCGTCGCATTTTGCGCCGTGACCTTCAGCGGCTCAACGACCATCTCCAGCGTCTTGTTGATGCCTTCGACGATCTTGCGATAATCGCCAAGATGTTTGGCGGCATCAGCGCGCGCGCCGAGATTTCCAGCAGCGGCCGCTTTGACCAGGGTATCGGTGTCGGCAATCAGGGCCTTCAAATTCACACGGACCTGCTCGATGGTGTCGTTAATGAATGCCTTCTTGCCCGGAAACTTCTCCAGCGGAGCCTCGAAATTACCCTTGCCGAACTCGGCCACGCACGCCATCGCCTTCTTCTTGACGGAGATGTGCCCGGCCACCATTTCGTTGACCCCCTGCCCCATCACGCGGTACGCGCCTTGGAACCTATCGGCCGGGATGACTACATCGATGTCGCCCTTGTTGTGCTCGTCTGACATGCGTTGCATCTCCGCAATCAGGCCGCCGAGCGAGTCGATGCAGGCGTTGAGGTTGTTCTTGATCTCGTTGAAGTCGCCGTTATAGCTGTCGGTGATCTTCGACGGAATGTCGCCTTTCGAGATGCGGTCCACGTATTCGGCGGATACGTTCAGCGGCCCGATCACCGCGTCGAGGATGCCATTGACGCCTTCGAGGAGTTGGCGATTTACGCCTTCGAAGCCTTCGAGGCTGACTCGTCCAGCAAGTTTTCCATCTTTGATGTCCTTCGACAGAAGGAAGATATCTTCCAAAGCTTTCTGTTGAGCACCGATTGGATAAATCAGTTCAACAGCCCCAACAACCTGGCGCCGGCCGTCGAACACTGGGGTTGCGGTAACTCGTACGGCGACCTGTTTTCCCTGCACAACGGTGAGTGCTTCTCCGCTGAAGGTCTTGCCGGTGTTCACCGCCTGGGCGGCTGCGCATGTGCCTGCACGACAGTCCGGATTGTCGAAAAGATCCCAGAACTTGACGCCAATGCACGCGTCTAGAGGCTTTCCTGCAGTTTGCGCCGCGGCCTGGTTCAGGTGCAGGATCGTGTGATCCCGGTCCATGACCACCACGGGCTGCGGAACCATTTCAAAAAGATCTGCCTTTTCGATCCCCAGGCAATCGAGGGTGGTATCTTTGCGGTCCAAAACGGCGGCGCCGGTGGACGAGTTTCGATTCGGATGAATTTCATGGCCGTTACTGCCTTGTCTTGCCATTGTCGTTGCTCCTTTGCATTCCTTTTTCGTTGTTACGCCGCCACCGGCGTCTGTTGTGCGAACCGCTGCAGATCGAACGGCCCATTGGCCCGAACGACTGATTCCATAGTTCAGATTGCGCAAGCCACTTTGCGAAATAGCTGTCCGTCGGGAATCACCCGCTCAAACATGGGAGCGATCTCAGAGGGCATCTCCTGCGTTTGCTCCGTGGCAAAATAGCCGCCCGGAGCCAGCGCCCGGTGGAACATCTTCAGCACTTCGATCCTTTCCCGCGGAGCGAAGTGGAGGAGCACGTTCTTGCATAAGACCAGCGCATAGCCATGACCGATTTCCTTGAACGACAGAAGATCGTGCCATTGAAAAGCGACCCGCCGGCGAATTCTCTCGACTACCTGAAAGCGTCCTGTCTGGCCGTTAGGTTCAAAGTACTTCTCGAAAATCCCTTGGGGCAGCCGCGACAGCTCATCCTGCGGGTACACAGCCGTTTCGATGACATGGGCGAACTGGCCCGTGCTCTCCACGTCCGTGGCATCGATGCGGAGATTATTGAAGGCGAAATGTCCCATCCGCTCAGCAAACAGGATGGACACCGTATACGGCTCCTGCCCCATAGCCACCCCTGCATCCCAGATGCGCGGATGATTGCGGCCCGCCAGGCTGGGAAGGCAGTGTTCCACGACTCGCTCCAACACTTGTTGGTCCCGAAAGAAAAATGTGAAGGCCAATCTGATTCCCTTTCTGCATCCTGGCATCGCGCCTCATGTCCGAATACTCACTTGTCTTGCCGAACGCTTTGCGGGTGCTACGAAACCCTGCCCACGGCGAGATCCACTGACCGCTCCTCATCGAGAACGAGCAGCAACCGGTCCTTCAGCTTGTAGACCCCGCGGATGAGCTCTTTCGCTGACGAATCGAGATTCTCCGGCGGCCGTTCGTAGATGGAAGCGTCCATATCCAGAACATCCCCGATCTCGTCGACCAACAGGCTGACTGCGCCGTCCACAGTGCGAACCACGATATTCATCCGTGCCTGGCAACCGGTGCGCGCAGGCAGCCGGAGCCGTCGCCGCATGTCGATGGCGGTAACGATCTGTCCGCGCAGATTGATCAACCCCTCGATCACCTCCGGGGCCTGGGGCACGGGAGTCATGGGCTGGAAGCACAACACTTCCTGGACGTGCAGAACATCCACGCCGAAGTACAGGTCTCCCACGTAAAAGGTGGAGAACTGGCCGCTTGTCTGGGCAAGGTCGAATTTCGGGGTCATCGTCTCAGTCGTCATGGCTTATCCCACCTCTCCGGCACACACCGTCTCGGCCTCGGCCGAAGCCGCTTTGGAGACAAGTTGGGCCACCGATTCCAGCACCCGTATCCGGTCGAACTTTCCCTGGCAATCCTGAAAGCCCGCCTTCCGAGCCGCCGCGCTCTGGGTCGGCTTGTTCGAGTCTGCCAGCGCGAGAACCGGAATCTTCGCCCACTCTGGTCGGCGCTGCATGGCCGCAAGCAACGCGGTGCTGCCCTCGGGCGGAAGATCCCACCACGCGACCACCACGTCCACGGGCTGCCCCTCCAATGCGTGAACCGCATCTTCCAGATTCCCTGCCTCCAGCACACGGTACCCCGCCATCTCCAGGCCGCTTCGGATCATGCAGCGCGAAAATGCTGAAGCTTCGGCGACCAGAATCCGCTTGTCGCCGGCCTGTCCGCCCACTCCCTGGAACCAACTCTCCGCAGCCGCCTGAATGATCTCGTTAAGGTCCAGGAAATCCGTGACGTGCTGGCCGATCACCGCCGAACCGAGGAGACCTTTGCGGCCTGTCTTCTGTCTCACCGCGATCGCCTCTTCCACGACATCCAGAATCTGGTCGACCACCATACCCACACTGCGATCGCCGTCGTTGAAAACAACCACCTGCACCGGGTCCGGCTGCGGCTCCTCATCGTGCCCGCTGGATTCCAGCACCGCCCGCAGCGACACCAGGGGAAGGATCCGGTCCCGATACTGAACCACCTGGCCCGCGCCCGCACGTTCGATCGCCGACTGCGGAAATACCTCCAGCCGGGCCACTAGAGAGAGC
>DAIDGW010000222.1 GCA_027452245.1 Acidobacteriaceae bacterium | reverse complement strand
CGCGGCTTCAGCCCCCAGGGACGATCGTCTCCTTTTTTTCCACAGCCCCACCCCAGTCAAGTACATGCGTCACATACCCGCTCATCTCACTGAATCCAACCCAAATAAACTTTTTTGAAAACCCTCCCAAACCCCGTTTTCCCCCCTCAAATTTCTACAATGGATCTATGGCCCATAGCCGAAAGCGAATCCCTCGTCGGCAGTCTGCGCCCAAAGACACGCTCGCCGCCGACGTTAACTTCAATGTTTTGAGGATTTTGCCAAGAAACTCTTTCTATTCAAAGATTTGCCGGATATTCCTCGACCCCGATCTTCGTAACCTCCCGGCGGTCAAGAATTTAACTGAAAGGTATCCTTTTTCTCGTTTTATGCCCATACATCCCAACGCCAAACAATGCCGCCACCTCAAAGTCAACGGAACCCAGTGCGGATCCCCCGCCCTTCGCGGCGAGCAGTTCTGCTACTTCCACCAGCGCATGATTCGCGGCGTGCGCACCCCGTTCCGTTCCCGCATCCACCCCGCCGCCATGCTCGAAGACGAAGAATCCATCCAGGCCTCGCTGATGGAAGTCGTCAACGCCCTCATCCGCAATACCATCGACTACCGCCGCGCCGACCTGATCATCCGCGCCCTGCACATCGCGGTGAAAAACGTTCGCCGTGCCCGCTTCAACCCCAACTCGCAGATGGTGCGCGAAGTGCCCGACTACGGCGACGTCGGTCCCGGCCAGGCCGCCGAGGCCATAGCCGACGCCCAAGACGCCACCTTCAATCACCGTGACGCCGTACAGTCGGGCCGCCGCCGCTACCTGGACGAGGCCGTGCAAGGCCTCAAGCCCCAGTTTGCCAAGCCCCAACCCCAGGACCGCTTCACTGAAAGCGCCGATCTCGCTCCGCAGCCGGAGACCGAAATTGTCTCCAGCAAAGCTCCGGCCGCCGTGCCGCAAACTCCGCGCCTGAGTTTCGGGCCCGAGACTGCCTACGGATCTTTAGCTCAGACCGCATCTGATCCGAAGCGCAAGAAGGGAGCAACCTCGGAGAAGCACATCTCCCAGCGCACTCGCGCCGCCTCCTCCGGTGCGGACTGATTATCCGTTCGCACGGCGCCGCGTGTCCCAGAATGGAGCGCATTCGGCCTGAGTCTTACAAGTGACGATGGGCGCTATTGCCTATCCTCGGCCGACAGCGGCGGCGCAGCGGAGAGGATCGATGTCCCAGAGGCGCAGTTCGGAAGCGAGACTTTCCAATCCGACTTCGCCTTGCATTTCGGTGCCGGGTTTACCCAGCCAGACAATCCGAAATTGCGCCTTGCTTCCCTGATATTGCAGGTCGAGGAGTTCGCCGGGTTTGAGTTGTACGTCGACGCCCTGGAGGGTGGCGCCGCGTCCGCTGATGGTGCGCAGGCTGGCGGGAGCGGAAAAGGGACGGGAATTGGCGTCCATGCCCCAGATGTGCACCGGAATATCCACGAAAACGCGGGACTGGCGACGACGATCCATGGTGAATCCTCCCGGGAGCAGATTAGGCAGGAGGATGCGGAAAGCAAAGGTAACCGGGGTCACCACGGGCGAGTAACGGGAGTTACGGGATTGGATTCGCAGGCGATTGGGCGGTTGAGCGATTTGGAGCCAACGTCCTAATTCATGTCGCGGAGAGAGCAAGCGCCGGGACCGCGCGGATCTCCGCAGGAGCCGCAGGGACCAGCGGGTGCGGATGAGGTGGACGCACTTTTCGTCGAGACTGCGAAGACCGAGAGCTTGGGATTGAGTTTGGTGCCGTGGCACTTCGGGCATTCGGCTTTTTCTTTTCCGTAAACGAGGGCCTCGAACTGGTGCTGGCACTTCTGGCAAACGTATTCAAAGATGGGCACGATAAGCTCCAATGTGACAGTGTCTATTAGAATCAATTTTGGTGGAGTTCGCAATCGGTTGGATATTTGCGGGTCCGTTGGAAGGGAAGCGATCCAAGGGGAAGTCCCGCCCTCCCGCAAAAGTGCGGGAAGGGGCGGGCAACCGCTCTGGTTTTCCGGGTTGAATCACTCCACAGGTTAGGGATGGAGTTCACAAGCAAAACCGAACATGAGGTGCGTCCGTTTCGTCCGCATCGCTGGCTGCGAGGCGGCCACGTGCAGACGTTGGCGAGCTTTTTGTTGCGGCGCAGGATATCCCTGCCGGCTACGAACGAACGTCTGATCGAAGTCGAGCCGGGAGTGCAGGTGCGATGTTTCTGCTACTGGCAGGCGAATCGAGAGGAAGCGCTGACGCTGATCGCGGTCCATGGACTGGAAGGGTCGACGGAGTCGCAGTATATGCGCGGCATGGCCCGGCATGGGTTAAATGCCGGCATGAACGTTGTGCTGATGAACCAGCGCAACTGCGGCGGCATGGATGACTGTGCGCCGACGCTATACAACTCGAGCTTGTCGCGGGATGTGGCGGCGGTCGCGAAGCATGTGGTGGATCAGGACGGGATTTCCAGATTTGTACTCGCCGGATTTTCGATGGGCGGCAACCTGGTGCTGAAGTTGGCGGGGGAATGGGGCAGCGAGGGTCCGCGGGAATTCAAGGCGGTGGCGGCGGTTTGCCCGGCGATGGATCTGGCAGCGTCGGCGGATGCCCTGCACGAGCCGGCGAATCGGGTCTATGAGTATTACTTCCTGGTGAGTTTGCTGCGGAGGTTTCGGCGGAAGGTGAAGATGTTCCCACAGCATTTTGAGATGTCGCGCTGGCGCGGGATTTCGAGCTTACGGATCTTCGATGACAAGATTACGGCGTACTACTGCGGATTTACGGGAGCAACCGATTACTACGCGCGGGCGGCGGCGGCGAATGTGGTCGAGCGGATAACGGTTCCGGCATTGATTATTCATGCGGAGAACGATCCGTTCATAAGGTTGTTGCCGGAGACGCGGGAAAAGATTTTGCAGAATCCGAATATCACATTCATTGAGACTGAGGATGGCGGGCATTGCGCATTCCTGGGTGCGAAAAATGGCGTGCCCGGAGACGATGGTTACTGGGCCGAGCGGGAAGCTGTGGAATTTCTAAGGCGTGTGGCAAGTTGATATTCAACGAGCGCTAGCCGGACGCAACGAGAGCCGACTGAGGAATTCAGGAAAGCTGCCCTTGGTACGGATGCGGAAATAAGCAAGTGCGAGCATGGCGAGTGTGATGGTCAACAGCCCGAAGGATGCGGCGCGGACCCCGACCGCGTGCTTAGGAAGGATGGACACGCGCCCGTAGACGAATTCCAGATGAACCCAATAGACGAGCAGGGAAGCCTGTCCGAGGACGATGAGGGGGCTGAATCCGAGTTGGCCTGCCCCCCAGCGGCACCATAGATAACTTCCGCAGAGAATCATCAACAGCATTCCGAGCCGAAGGAGGAAGAATTCGGGACTGGTGTGCCAAAAATCGTACACGGCATAGAGTCGATGAGGCTGCGAGTCGAGCCATCGTGCGAAGGCGATGAGCAGAATGCCGGCTGCGCCGAAGGAAAAGAAAGTGCGCGATCCGAGTGCCTGCAGGCGTGGACTTTGCAGGAGGAAACCGACTGCGAGCCCGGCAAAGGCGAAGGCGGTCCAGGGAAAGATGGGAAAGAGCCAGGCTTGCGGCGTGCCGAGGTTGTGCACTCCATTGATGTAGGATTCAAGCGGCCAGGGAAGCCAGTTGGGGCGGTGGGTGGTCCAAAGTGGCGGCGTGGCAAGCGAAATCAGAAGTGCTGTTCCGCATCCGGATAGAACCAGAGCGAGGCGAGAATAGGTCTGGCGGTGGAGGGCGAGCACGATCCAGCAAACAAGGCCCATGAACATCATGGAGAGGCCGATGATGTTGAGAACATCGACGCGGAGCAGGTCGGTGTAAGGCGCCCATCCCCAGGCGATGACGTATTCCTGCAAGCGAAAGAGCAAGCCAAAGCCGAAGATTTCAGCGCCGCGGCGGATGGTGAAGGCCGCGACCTGATGCGGAGAAAGCGTTTTGCGCCAGAGCTTCTCGGTGACCAACGCGAATGAAATGCCGGCGAGAAAGAGAAACAGCGGGGCAGGAAAAGTCCCGCCGAGCTGGGAATACATGAGGAATTTGCCCTGGCGGGCGGAGCCTCCGAGCCAGGAGTCATAGCAGTGCGTCTGAAACATGAGGACGCAGGCGAGCCCGCGCATCCAGTCGATGTACGCGAGACGGGGTTTAGCAGCAGGATTGGACTTCATGCCCGGCAAGAGCGCAAAAGGGCAGTATACGGCATGAGAGGCGCGAAGTTCCTCGTGTAGGCCCTCGCCTATTTTTCACGCTAGGCGGCTGCGCGTTTCTGTTCGAGCGGCAGCCCGGCATCTTTCCAGGCGTGGAATCCGTCCTGCAGCGCCCAGACATTTTTGAATCCCCGGTCGCGAAGTTGTTGCGCCAAACTGGCGCTTGAGGCCTCATGCGGTCACGTGCAGTAAATGACAATCGGCTTGTCTTTCGGGATTTCGGAAAGATGCTGATCGAGAGCATCGGCGGGCACGCGGATGGCGGCGGGCAATTTTTCATGCGACTCCACCCAAGCATGAGGATTACGGGAGTCGATCAAGGTGAAATCTTGGCCGGCATCCATACGGCGACGCAGTTCTTCAATAGAAATTCGAAGGGCATCAGACATAGATTCCTCTCTATACCGAATGACACAATCCGGACCGCTGCGCCATACAGCAAACACCTGTAAATGCGGTTTGATGACCGGAAAGCTAGCGGGTTTCGCGCTCGGGGGATTGAATCTGCACGAGCGGAGAACGATCTCCGGTGAAGGTGCGTCCGGTCTGCCAGCGGTCCGGACGGCTGTGATCGCCGCGAAGCTTGCTGATGGCGGATCCGACGGCGAGCGAAGAGCGAACCAGATGTCCAACCTTGACAGGACCTGCGAGTTTGACGTTGTGAATCCAGTGCAGGGCGCTGCTGATGCTGCAGCCGCATTGCGAGCAGTCAGGCGTTCCGCCAAAGACGCAGGGTTCAACGCGCGTCTGGAGATCGGCGGAAAAATTCAATGACATCTTGGAGAACAGGCAATCGTCGGGACTCCGGGGAGGAGTGACGAAGGCGCGCGCCATACCCTGAGGAACGAGCAACTTTGGATAACGGTGCGAGAGTTCGGGCAGCTCGCGAGCGAGGCGCCGACGGTCGTCTGGGGTGAGGCACTCAGGAGTGTTCTCGCCGACTTGCGGGCTGTAGAGGCTAACCCAGATGTGATCGACTTCGGGACGCTGGCTCCAAAACGAGACGTATTCTTCAAGGTAAGGCGGACGCGCAAGCATGGGGCGAGTGATGACCCAGTGGACGTTCACTTTACGCCCAGCGATATTTTTGAGAATGCGTTCATAGGTTGCGGGCTTGCGGCGTTCGTCATGGTGCTCGGGAAGGCCGTCGACGGAAACGGCGACACGAAACTGAGGAATGTCCATCCAATGTTCCGGAATCGGAATGACGCCGCTGGTGACAACCATGGAGAAGATTTCCATGTTGCTCAAAGCGGGAAGGATGCGATCAAGTTCGCGGTGGCGGATCATGGGCTCGCCGCCGACCAGACTGACATGCATGGGACGATGACGACGGACGAGGTCGAGAATGCCGTTTACCAAGGCATCCCCACGGAAGTCGCTGAGTTCCCGCAGAGTCGTGTCGCCTCCGAGATGGGAATCGCCATAGGCGTAACATCCGGGACAGCTGAGAGGACACTCGCGAGTAATCTCGATGGAGAGCATGGGAACGTGCCCGCTCAGAACCTGCCACCACGCTTTGGTTATGTGCCTGGTTGTAAGACTGGGACGTACAGAGACCGACATGTTTCGATTAGATGCAGGAAGGTTGTCTGCGATTGCACAAGCGGAGGAGAATTTGGGAAAGCAGCAGGTTCCCGGTTTCGCGCGCAACCTTAATGAGAAAGAATGGCCATCTAAGTTGAGGTGACCCGCGCGCATTTCAAGCAGGCGATCAATTCGTCCTATGACGACATCGTCCGGCACCATGTCTTCCAAGCCGCGGCGGCTCTCTCCTATTACTTCATCCTGGCGGTATTCCCCGGACTAATTGTTTTGTCGGCAGTGATGGGGCTAGTACCGGTGCCACACTTGTTCGGCCACGTGATCAGACTGATGACACGGTTACTGCCGCAGAACTCGATGTCGATGGTACGGCCGGTGATACGGAGCGTATTGCAGGCGAATCACGGGGCGTGGCTGTCGGCTGGAGCACTGGGGCTGATCTGGGTACTTTCGGCCGCATTCGATGCGCTGATCGAAGCGCTGGACATGGCCTATGACGTGGTCGATGAACGTCCGTTCTGGAAGACGCGGCTGATTGCGATCGGACTGGGACTGATGACGGGACTTCTGTTGACGATTGCACTCATCATCATGATTCTGGGTCCACGGTTTGGCGAGTGGCTGGCGAGCCGAATCGATCTGTCAAATGTGTTCGTTGTGCTGTGGATGCCGGTGCACTGGCTGGTGGCGGTGGCTTTCACGATCATGTCAGTGGAGGCGATTTACTTTCTGGCTCCGAATGTGAAGCAGCGCTTCCGGGCGACATTGCCGGGGGCCATCCTGGCGGTGGGATCATGGCTGGCGCTCTCGTGGGGATTGGGATATTACTTCCGCCATTTTGGGACTTACAACCGAATCTACGGAACCTTGAGCGGATTCATCGCGCTGATGACCTGGTTCTATTGGAACGCGTTTGCGCTGCTGGTTGGGGCGGAACTGAATGCGGAACTGGCGAAGCAGAGCAAGAAAGGCCCGATTCCAGGCAAGCAGAATGATCCGGAACCGGAACAGCTGAAGCGCGCCGCCTGATTCTCATTTACACGCACTGGCATCAGAAATGCGTGTGATAACGTCCATTGACCGAAATGCCGCCGACTTCATCCCGGGTCACGTTGACCGACCAGCGTTTGTTGACCTGGTAATCGCCCTGGATCAACTCCTGCCCGGGTTGGGCGACGTCGGTGGAAAAAGTGAACAGGAAATTCTTTGTAACCCGTTGCTGCAGAGCGATGCGGGCCGTCGGATCCTGATTGCTGCCCCCCAGAAGAGGATCGATCTGCAGGCTGGAGAATCCGGCGAGTTTCTGAATGCCGCTGGTGAGGCCCGTGCCGAGCACGCTGGAGGCGACCATGGCATCGGTGCTTTCACTGCTGGTGGCGGCAGAGGCTTCGGCGGTGGTATTGCCAAAGGCGATCAAGTGGATAATGTCGGCGGTGGCGAGCGGGGGATCAGAAACGTAAGAACTGGTGAGACGATCCAGAGGGCCGCGAAGATTGATGGTGAGGCTGTACTGCTCGACAACTGTCGAGACAGAAACGTTGAGGTCGGGAGTGGTTTGCGTGGGATTGGCGAAGGAGATAACTCCGCGCTGTAGCTGATAGCGATTGCCGCGATAGAAAACTTCTCCTGAGGTCAGGTCGGTACGTCCGGTGATGACGGGATTGGCCAGCGTCCCGATCACGTTGAGATCGACGCTTCCCTCAATTGTGACTTGTGAACTGGTAGCGCTCAAACTTTCTTTCGATTGCAACGAGACGGCGACCTTGACCGTATCTTCGAAACCGGGTCCGGAGGGGATCGTTGCATTTCCCCCGAATTGATTGCCGAACGAGGTCAGATCGAAGGCAGGAGTGAACGTGAGACTGTCAATGAGTACACGTCCGGAGAGGGTTGAGGATTGCAGGGTGCCGCTGTAGGCGAGACTGCTGTCGAGCACCGTGCGCAGGCCTTCGGGGTAGCGAAGGCGGACGTCTTTGCCTGTCATCGCCAAGGTGAAACGCAGTTTAGGACGGTAGATAATCGCGCCTCCCAGGGAGACCTGGCCTCCGCCAACCTGAGCGGTCATGGTCGAGATCTCTAAACGATCGTTCACGAGATGGAGCGTCCCGTTCAATTTTTCAACTCCCATGGGAGCTCCTACGGTAATGGCATTGACGTTCTGCAACTGAACCTGGCCATGGATGGATGGACTCTTCGGGGATCCCGAGACTTGTACGTTCATGGTGACAATGCCAGAAGTGTGCAGGTTCGGATCGAAGATGCGAGCGATGCGAACGTCAACCTTGCCGTCGGCCGTCAAGGTGGGCGTGGCCGTTCCACCGAAAGGGTAGGAGCCCTGGATATGTAGGGAAGTGTCAGTTCCGCGAATATCGGCGGGCTGCAGAGTGAGTACGCGGTTTGCGTAGTCGGCACGAATAGGAGCGGCGGCGGCTATCTGCAATTGCTGGTAGCTCGCATTCAGCGTCGGGATCGTAATGTGAGCTTCGAGACGGGCCGGATCTTTCAGCGGCCCGTGAAGTGTGGCGTGAAGTTCGGTTTGTCCCTGCAGGCCTTCAGGGACGCTGGTGGAAAGGCTCGCGAGGATGGCTCCGAGCGGGATCGAACTGGTGTCGATGGAAGCGTTGGCGGGGTAGTCGCCGGTGAGGCCGACCTGAACTCGGGTGCGAAGGAAGGTTTTCTCGGCCTCCGTATTCACAGAAAGAGTGGCGCGTTTGTTCGCGACATTGAGGTCGGCGCGGAGATTGTCGACAGATTTGCCCCGCAACTCGAGCTTGGGAATCTGGATGCTGGCGGTCAGTTGCGGGTTCTCGACCGTGCCCTGTCCACTGGCGGAGGCAAACAGAGTTCCCTGAAGGGGGAGATTTTTCTGCTGCAGAAGCTGGAGTTTTTGGAGGGTGATGGAGGGCGCGTCGAAATTGATCTTGTACGCTTTTGTTTTGGGTGTGTAGGCCAGTGTGGTTTGCGCCGAACCGGCGGTGGCGGCGAGATTCAGAGTGGAATTGATGGAACCGTTCGCAGCCTGAAATTTCAATGTGAGATTCTGAAGCGGCTGATTGTAGGCGACTGCGTTCGCGATGTTCGCCGTCCCGGAACCCGCGGGATTGAGCTCCGATCCATCGAGTGACACTTTGGCAAAAAGATTTCCGCTGACCGGATAGGAAACGTTCGCGAGATGTTGTAGATCCGTGACAGGCATCTGCTGCACAGCGAGGCGGGCATGGATGCGATTGCTGGGCGGATATTTCCAATTCCTGAGCGCGACGCGAGCTTCGAACGATGCGCGCCCATGATTGGCATTGATCAGCGATCCGCTGGTGATGCTGACTTGAGACGAACTGGCGGCGAAGTTGAGAGCAGCGGAATTCCAATCGCTGCCTTCATATGAAACATTCTGTGCGGTGAGTTGGCCCGAGAGTTGGGGATTATGGATCGATCCGCGGACGGTGGCGTTGAGCGACGCGGATCCGGAAAGAGGCGGAGTCGCGGATGGATTCTTCTCGAACGAGGATGCCAACGCGATGAGTTGATGAAGGTCGCTGGCTTGAGCCTGAATCTGGAGACTGGCACGACTGCTGATTTCCCCATTGGCGGTGAGCGTCATGGAAGGAATATGAATGCTGGTCTGGCGAATCGTAACGGCGTCACTTACCGCATTGTAGGCGGCGTGGACCGCGGCGTTCACGGGCACGTTCGTAGAAGGATTGCCCTGCTCTTTGGCCGTGCCGCGAACGTTCAAGTCTGAACGGGCCCGGAGGTTATGGAGACTGCCGGACCAGGAGGCTTTGGCGGAGCCGTTGAGAGTTCCGGCGAGAGAGATTTGGCTGACCTGCTTTTCGCGCAAGGAGTGTTGAAGGGCGAGCAGGGAGATGCCGCGCAGGGCGGCGTTCAGGTGCGAGACTGGCGTTCGGTCGAGATTGCGCACGTCGAGATCAGCAGTGATGAGTCCGCCGAGAGTGTCGACTGAGAGTTTTTGCACGCGTAAAGTTCCGTCTGCAAGGTGGTAGTCGGCGCGAAGACGATCGATGCGGAGATTCGCGCTGGTAGATGCGGCAGAGAGTCCGTCGCTGAAGATTTCGCCGGTGACCGCGATACAGCGGAGCAAGGGCTGGTTGCCATTTTTCTGATAATGGATTTGTCCAGTTGTGGAGATGTCGCCCGCAGGTTGAACGCTGCGTGACAGCGCGGCGAAGTCCTGGGTGTGAAGGCGGATATCGTAGTGGGCGTTAACGAGAGGGTCGGAGAAGTTGATAACTTCGGCGTTCAATGAGGCAGTGGACCCAGCAACCTTAAGAGTCGCTGCTTTCAGCGCGAACAGCGATGGCGTCACGCTGAAGCGGGCGCTGAAGCTGTGAGGCAGCGGCGCGTATTGCGCATAGCGCAGTTGGCCGTTGTCATAAGAAATGGTGCCGCTATACCGCGAGGCGGCGGAATCGAAGGTCACATTGGAATGAAGATCGTAGAGGTTGGCGTCGAGGGGAGTTTTTTTGTCGGCGTAACGTACTTCTCCGTTCGCGAGGGAGAAGTGCGCGATTGCGAGATTGAAAACATTGGTGTGCGAGGTCTTTTGATTCGGTGGCGGCTGAGGAAGATTGCTGCTGCCGGCATCGTTCACCAACAGGCTTGCAAGAGGACGGTCAATCAGGAGTTCGCTGAGATGAATTTCGCGATGAAGCAAGGGGTGAAATTCCACTCCTACAGTCAATTGCCTGATGCGCAGCAGGGGAGGAGCGGTGGAGGGTTCGGTCCCATGGAGAACGATGTTATAGAGGTGAACGGTGAGGGTAGAAAGGTCGAGCTTGAGTGAGCCGATCTGGGCTCGAGCGCCGGTGGATTGATACGCCTGATCTTCGATCTTGCGAATGGCGAGACGGTGGAAAGTGTTGGTCTGAAGAAATAAGTATCCGGCGGCCACGGCAACGACGAGAAGAAGTCCGAGTACCGCGAACGTCCATCCGATGATCTTCTTCCAGTGCATAAGAACTCCTAAAAAGCCTGCCCCAGAGTTATGAAGTACTGAATCGAACTGATGCCGGGGATCGGGTTCAGATTTTTCCCTACATCAATGCGGATCGGGCCGATGGGAGTTTCGTAGCGCAGGCCGAGTCCCACAGTATTGGTGTAGTTGTTGACGAAATTGTTGAAGTTGATGGCGCTATAAACATTGCCGCCGTCATAGAAGACGACTCCACCCAGCGGTTTCATGAGACCGAGGGGAAAACGCGCTTCGGAATTGAAGATGAATAACTGACGTCCGCCGACCGGCACGGTGACGTTGACGCATCCCTTCTGGCCTTGCAGGACGTTGCAGAAGGGAACGACGCGTTGCGGGCCGGCTTCATCGATGGGGAATCCCCGAAGCGAGGTGCCGCCGCCAGAGAAGAAGAGCTGACTTGTAGGCACGAAGCTGCCGGAGTAAGCCTTGGCCAGGCCGAGACGAAAGCTGTCGGCGAAGACTACCGAGTGGACCGGCTTATAAAAAGCATATTGGCCGAAGAGTTTTGCAAAGCTGGCGCTGGAACCGAGCGTTGCCGGAGTGATCCCAAGGTTTAACGTCGTGAAGCTGCCATGATGGGCATCGAGCGGATGGTCGCGGGTATCACGAATGAGAGTGCCGGAGAAGGTGGACAGATTCACGTTACGATCTTCTGGAAGAACCAAGTCGGGAACCAGCAAATGCGAGAGCACGGTCCGGTTGAAGTCGTAACGAAGCTGGAGAAGCATGTTGGACTTATGACTGATGACGTGCTCGAGTTGGTATGAAGCATCGCCGAGGGTGGCGGCGAACAGAGGATTTTCGGTGTTGCGCTCGAGGGAGAGGCTGGTCAGGGTACTCCATTGCGTTCCGAAAAAGTGGGGCTGGGTGTAACTGCCTAACAGATGCTGGTCGAGTTGATAAGCGAGGATGGACGCGCTGAGGGTTTCTCCCAAGCCGCGCATATTGCGGCGGTCCACTTCAATGGATCCGCTGGGACTGGCAAAGGTGGATTGGCTGGGAGCGATCTGGTATTTACCAAGCTCAATCGTAGGTAATCCGGGAACAGCGACCGTTCCGGTGGGAACATTTCCGCCGCGGTGTGAAACTTCGAAGCCGAATCCGTAGATGATCTCGGTGCGTTTGGCTTCATGAACCTTGACGAGCGCATCTTCCTGCGCCTGAGTGGTAATGGGTTTTCGAGGGCCGACGCTCGCCCAATCGAAAATGTTTAAGTCATAGAGGTTGCTTTCGGCGCTGAGCAGTTGAGTGCGTCGCATGGGCTGCTCCGGCTGAACTTTTGCCGTCCTGCGAATGAGCGAGAGCTGGGTGTGCTCCTGCCCAAGGTAGACCACCTCGCCAGTGCGAACCATCTGGTGCTCACTGATGTGATACAGAACGTTGACCAAATGGGAATCGGCGGAGTCCCGGTGGATGGTGGCTTTGACTTCGGCGTTGAGATAGCCGCGGTCCTGGTAATTGGCGGAGATCCGATTGCGATCGTTGACCAAGGCGCGCGGCGAAAAGGGTTTTCCAGCCTTCAGTTGAAATCCCACGGGAGCAGTCAGTTGTTGATTGCTGAGACCTGTATTGCCGGTGACTTGAACATCCTTGACGATGGTCTGGGGGCCTTCGGTAATGTCGAAAGTGACATCGACATTCGGCTCGTGATCGACGGTAGATGCAGTGACCTTCGCGTCTTCATAGCCGTGATCGCGGTAAAGAGCCTGCATGTTGCGTTCGCTTTGGCTGAGCAGGGCCTGGCTGATCGCACCGTGAGACCAGAACCAGAAGTGTGCCTTCTTCAAATCAATATTTGAGAGCAGCGTTTTTGCAGAGAGGGCGGTGTTACCGCGAAAGTATATGTGCGCGACTTTATGCTCCTTTCCTTTCCTGATGTCGTAGGTCAGAAGAATCTTGTCGGGCTGCCGCTGAAAATCAGTCACTACCTTGGCGTCGAAGTAACCCTTTTTCTGAAAGTAATCGACGAGGTTGGCTTGTCCTTCTTCGACGAGGTCGCGGTCAATAGTCCCTTCAGAATAGATGGGGATGAGTTTCTTTAATTCACGTCCCGACATGAAGGGAATCCAGCTGATGCGCGCGCCGGTGACGCGCACGATGACTGTGGGGCCGAGTTCCACCTTGAAAGCCACATCGAGCCGGTTGGCGTCTGGCTCATAGCGAGGAGGAAGCACGTCGACTTTGCTGGCGAGACGGTGCTGGCCGGAAAGAGTGCGGTGGACGGCGGAAGTGGCGTTCTTGATGCGGCTTGCGGTGTAAGGCTTGCCGGGTTTGAGCAATGCGCCGGTGAAGCGCGCGCGCAGAGAGCGAACGGAGTGCAGGAGTTGTTTGTCTTCAGCGTGCGTCGGGCCGATGAAGGAGACTGTTCCCACGCGGGCCTGCCTGCCAAGCTTCGCCGCAAAGGTAACATTCACGATCTGGTGGGCATCATCGATCTGCGAAGCGGTGTGAACCGTGGCCTGGTAGTAGCCGTTGCGTTTGAGAAAGCGTTGCAGGTTTTTCTCGGAAAGAGGAAGACGCTCTTTGTCATAGGGATCCTGGTCAGGAAGGTCGACGACCTGCAGCAGACGGGTATATGAGAATTTCCCGGTCAATCCCGGAAATTCGATAATGCCAATGTAGTAGGCAGGCTCAAGCAGGAAATCGAGGCGTAAGCCTGAAGGATCGGGAATAATGCTGACGCGCACATCCGGAAATTTGCCTGCATTTCGGAGTGCGGCAATGCTGGCTTCGACAGCGGACTGGGAATAGGGAGTTCCGGCTTTCTGAACAACCAGCGAGCGGAGCGGTTCGACGTGCCGGTGAGGATTGGCAATGAGATCGACGGCGGCGACATTCTGGCCATCGTAAGTGGACTGCGGACCCTGGATCGTGAGCTGAGCCCAGGTGGAGGCGGCGAGTGCCAGAAACAGGAGCGGTCCGATCAGGCGCATACGGTGCGGGGTTTTACTCACGAGTACCGATCTGCGGCCCTCCTCGGATCGACGGAAAGCTCGCAGAAATTTCAATAGCGAAGTGTGATGCCGTCCGCTTGCGGGATGTTGTCCTTCAGGAGGACGCGATAAGAAGAGCGACAGGAAAATGCTTGAGGGCGTTCGCAAGGGGTAGAGAATTCGCGCTCGTGCCCAGAGTTTCTGCGGTGAAGAGATTGCGCCATTGTCGCGGAGAATCTGTGGGAAGAGAAATCTGTGTGTCGGCCCAGTCGGTCTCGAAGCGATCCGCAGAAGATAACTGGGACAGCCAGCGCGGAACGATGACGAGCGCTTGCTGCGATTGGTGACGCCGCTGAAATGCAATCACGTTTGAGGTATGCGTACCGCAGACAGCGAGCGGAAGGAACTCGCCGAGATGGAATAGCGCGGCGTGATCGCGGCGGTAGCGGAGCGCCTGGCGTGTGAGATAGAGCTTGATACGCCCGTCGGTCCAGTGCTCCAGCAGTTCACCAGCGAACGCTGCGGAAGGACTGGCGCAGTCGCATTCGAGTTTATTGAGCATTGCCATCCGACGATCAAAATCGACGGGTTGGCGATTGTCGGGGTCGACCAGGCGAAAGTCCCACAACTCGGAGCCTTGATAGAAATCCGGCACGCCGGGAGTTGTGATTTTGAGGAGCACTTGCGCCAGGCTGTTAATCATGCCGAAATAGGCGATTTTGCGTTGAAAGGGGCGGAATGCATGCTGAAAGTCAACGGCCTCGGGAGACATGATCCGGGCGACGAATTGGCGCAGCGCATCTTCATGAGGCTGGTTCGGGCGTGTCCAGCGCGTGTGGACCATGGCCTCGCGCGTGGCTTTGATGAGATACTCCTGCACTCTCTGAACGAGGGTTTCGCAGGCATGGCGGTCCAGCGGCCATACCCCGAGCAAGGTCTGATACAGGAAATATTCTTCGTTGCGATCGGGTACTGCGCGGCCATTGAGTTGCTGCTTGTGTGGCAGATTGAGTTGCGCCCATGCATGGAGATGGTCTCGCCATTCGTCCGCAAATTCAGAAATCACATTAATGCGCGCACGCACGCCTTCGCTGCGTTTGGTGTCGTGGGTTGTACTGGCGTTGAGGCTGTGCGGCCATTTCTGGCAGCGCTTTTTGAGGAAGGAAAGAAATTCTTCGCACGAAGTAAGGGCGGCGGGATCGGGGTCACCTCCAACTTCGTTCAGCGACAGCAACGGGTGATAGATGTAGAGGGCTGTGTCCTCCATGCCCTTGGCGAGGATCGGGCCGGTAAATTGCTGCCAACGCATTACGAAGGCAAGGCGTACTTCCCGTTGCCCGGGAAGAACGTGAGGAGGGTTTTCGAGCAAAAGCACTTCACGCAAAAAAACAAACGACGAATCCGGAATGTGTGGAGCACGGCTGCGGGCCGAAACAATCGCCTCGTTGATGTACTTCGCGGCATGCTCAGGGATCTCCATGTTGCGGATGTAAGTCCGATATACCGAAAGGCTGGCGGTAACTTCGACAAGAGCATCGAACAACTGCTGGCGGGGAAGTTCGCGGGCGTAACGGTCCAGGCCGGCGAGTTCGGAGAACTGGCGTCCTAGAGAGCGCATTTCCACACCCAGCAGGGTGCTCATGATTAGCTTTTTTTTCTGGTAGAGAACGTCCGAAAAGTTCTGCTGGCGGCCGATGAACTCGGAATAGATCTGCTCCAGTCGACGGGCGCCTTCGGGATAGACGGCAACTGAGTTTGCCTGGTTGAGGTATTCGTATCCGGTGGTGCCGCTGACCGGCCATTCTTCCGGCAGCCACTCGCGATGTTCGAGGATTTTTTCCACCAGCAGATATCCATCGGAAGGGGGCGGCGGAGTGTCCTTCGGGCTGAGATGTTCCTGTAAGCGAACGAGATAAGCATAGGGGTCGCGGAGGCCGTCGATGTGATCGACGCGAAGTCCCGTGAGCGGAACGCGTGATACCAGACGGAGCAGGTTTCCATGAATCGCTTCGAAAACAACGGGATCTTCCACGCGCACGCCAACCAGATCGGCAATGGTGAAGAAGCGGCGGTAGTTGATGCTCTCGTTCACATTTTGCCAATACGCCAGCTTGTAATTCTGGTCGGCGAGAAGGCGCTGGAGATCGCCAACGCTGGCAGGGTCGTTTTCTTTTCCGTTGAGATTCTGAAGCTTTTCGGCCACGAAATCAGCGATCGCCGCATTGGAACGCAGCAACGACCAAAGGCGGTCGCGGGCGCCTTCAAAGCGAAGGCGGCGATCGGCGGCACTTTCGCCGCCACGCCGGTCGGAACGGGCAAGTTCCTGAAGAGAGGCCAAAATGCCGGAGTACTCGTGAAATGCCGGATTATCTTCTCCAATCTTCTGTTTCAAACGATCAAGGCGGCGATTCAGAATGTCGAAATAGCTGCGTGGAGCCAGCGGGAACAGCGATTCAAAATATTGAACGTAGATGCGTCCGTCCTGAAAAGTCAGCTTCAGTTCGCCGGAGTCGAGGGCTTCGCCGAAGGGGCGTCCGAGAACGGGCAACAGAATCCGGCTTTCCAGACCGGATGCCGAGGGGTGCCAGTCGATATCAAAAAAAGCTGCGTACGCGGACTGTGAACCGTTTTCCAGCACGTCCATCCACCAGGGATTTTCGCTGCTGGCGGCCATGTGGTTGGGGACGATGTCGATAAGCAGTCCCATGGCTCGCTTTTGAACTTCGTTCTGAAAGCCTTCAAACTCTTCCGTAGAACCGAGATCAGGATTGATCCGGGTGGGGTCGGTGACGTCGTAGCCGTGTCCGCTGCCGGCTCGGGCACCCATAATGGGTGAGAGATAAATATCGGAAATACCCAGCGAGTTGAGATAGTCGAGAATCCGGCTCGCGTCAGGGAAGCGGAAATCGCTATTCAGCTGCAGTCGATATGTCGCGGCAGGAATGCGTGTGGGTGCCATTTCTATCTACGATTGGAACTGAAGCTCCGGTTGGGGTGTACGAATCTGCAGCTGCGCCGCCAGACTCGACAGATTCTCAAGATGCTGACGTGAACCATTTTCCCCGGTCTCAGCTTGGCCCTCCTCGAACATCTTCACGATTGGTCCGTAGCAGATGTTCTGCACTTCCCAGATGGTCACATTGAAAGGAAGGGTGGGAAGCAGATCCAGAGATCTTCGGAGCCGGTCCAGCAGAGCGGGGACTCCAGGATCCATGGCGAAATCATTTGCATCGGCTTCGAGCCTTCGTCGCACGGTGTACTCGAGCGTCGGCTCATCGAGCTGAATCTTGCTGGCAGCAGCTTCTTTCAGCAGTCCATGGATACTTTCGACATCGAGATCGGGAGCATGAAATCGTTCTTTGAGTTCGTTGTTGAGAGCGATCTCAGCGGCCGCCATCAGGGCGCGCGGCACTGGGACGGAGATGGCGGTCAGGAAGCGGATCAACGCCCCATGGCTTTCGAAGATCGTACGGTATACCGCGCCCGCGGATGAAAGGGAGTCGTTCAAGATGCTGTTGGTGATCTTTCTTTGCTCATCCCGGAAGAGGAGCCGAAGGTTGAAGGTTTTTTGACCGAAGGCTTGATCAAGAAGGCGAATGACCTCGGTTGTGTCGGCCTGGGAAAAAGCGCTGACGAGCTTGTTGTGAAAGGCGCCGTTGCCCGCGGAATTTTTCGGCTTCACGCCGGCGGTGATGTTGTGATCGCCAAGGTGCAGAACGGCAAAGGCCAGATCGGCCGCTTCCTGGGTAATCTCCGAGCGCAAGCGTGCCGATCCGGTGGCCAGGCGCATTTTGCCTTCGGCCTCGACGGAATAGTTATCGCGTTCTACTTCATAACAGTAGATCCGAGTGGAATCGCCGTAATTCTCGAACAAAGAACTGACGGCATAGTGGCCGGCGACACGATCAATATCAACCAAGCCAGGTTTCACCCACTTCTCGTAAATGCGGGCGGCATCGCCATGTTCAGGCAGGTTGCTCTTCGCCTTTGACAGCTGCTGCAGGAACTCGGATTCGAGATTTGCCGAGCAGCACTGCTGGGCGAGTTGCAGAGCGCGCCCGGCGTAGTGGATCACTTGGACCGTTTCGAGGCCTGAGATCTCATCGAAGAACCATCCGCAGCTGGTGTACATGAGCAATGCATGACGTTGCATTTCGAGAAGGCGAAGAGCGCGAACCTGCTCTTCTTCGTTGAGGGGGTGGGTGCAATGGTCGGCGAAGAACAAGGTGCGAGATTCCTCGGAGCGGTCGAGGATCACGCGAATGTAATCGTTGCGCGCCTGCCACGGATCTTTCAGCAACTGGCTGCCTTCCTGTTCGAACAGGGGAACAAGACGATCACGCAGCCAATCGAGCGCTGCACGAAGAGGAGCGCGCCATTGCTGATTCCAGGGATGGCCGCCAGAGTTGCATCCGCAGTCGGAACGCCAGCGTTCGATGCCGTGGACGCAGCTCCACGAACTGTTATCGATAATCTCGACACGATACTTTGGCGGATTCTTCTCCAGGAACTCGCCGTAATTTGTGAGCTTGGCGAGTTTGGACTGCTCGATGTATTCCAGGGCGTAGCTGAGAGCCATTTCTCCGTAGTGATGGTGATGACCATAGCTTTCCCCGTCGGTAGCGATGTGGACGAGTTGCGCACCCTGGCGGGAGTCGGAGAATCCGCTGAGCAGCCGCTCGGCGAAGCGCTTGCCGTCGTTCAGCAATCCTTCGAACGCGACAGCCTGGGAAATGGGACCATCATAGAAGAACAGATTGATCTTTTTTTTCGAGGGCAGTTCAGCCAGGTACGGGTGGCTAGGATCGATGCGGCTTGCGGTGACGTCTTCCCAATGAGTCTTGTTGAGAGCGCGCACGCGCTTAGCCTGTCGCGGCGCCAAGATCGTAAATTTGATGCCGTGCCCGGCGAGTACTTCAAGCGTTTCTGTATCCACGGCGGTTTCGGGCAGCCACATCCCCTCCGGTTTACGTCCGAAACGCGATTCGAAATCAAGAATTCCCCAGACCACCTGTGTAACCTTGTCGCGGCGATTGGCCAGAGGAAGAATCATGTGGTTGTAGCCCTGCGCGATGGCAGAACCATGACCGGCAAAACGTTCCAGGCTGATTCGATCTGCTTCGAGAATTGCCTCGTACACTTTGGGAGCCTCAGATTTGAGCCAGGAAAGCAGTGTAGGGCCGAAGTTGAAGCTGATCTGCGAGTAGTTGTTGACCAGCTTTACGATGCGGTTTTCCCCGTCAAGAACGCGTGAAGCCGCATTGGGTGCATAACACTCTGCCGTGATGCGCTCGTTCCAGTCGTGATAGGGATAAGCCGAGTCCTGAAGTTCGACGGCTTCGAGCGAGGGATTTTCGCGCGGAGGTTGATAAAAATGGCCATGCACGCATATGTATCTCATTCAGGCTCCGGGTTGAGCATTTGCTTCAAGGACGATAAACGAATGTGGATGCAATTTCGTTGAAGTTGGTTGAGTAGATAATTGGTGGCATTGCTTGGCGGGTCTGCTCCACTCGGGACTCGCCGAGTCGATCAATGTTCGCCAAGTTCCCGGCCAGGGCGACAAATCCACAGGGGATAGCGAAGCCGAGAAATTGAAAAGGATGAGCAATCGGCTGCGAATATCTTCGCGGAGCAGCGCGAGGCAGCCCTCGCCGACTTGTGAAATGTAACGGACAGCGTCGCCGCCCAGGTGATAAGTCTTCCGCAAGCGAATCAGTTCGCGGTATAGGCGCAGTAGCGTGGCGTGCGGCTCCACGTTTTTCAGTTCCGCTTGTAATTTCGAGCGCTTGAAGGTGCCGGAATCCTGGGGATCGGGAACAGAGTCCTGCCACCCGAAGGCCGCGAATTCTTGGTGGCGGCCGCGGCGGACGGCTTCCACCAGGTCGTGATCCAGGTGGCTCGTGAAGTATTGAAAAGGAGCCTGTTCTCCGTATTCTTCGCCCATAAAAAGAAGAGGAACGAAAGGAGAGAGCAAAGTAATTCCCGCGGCCAGCTTGAGCGATTCGAAATCGACGAGTTGGCCGAGCCGCTCCCCTGAGGCGCGATTTCCGATCTGATCATGATTTTGATTGCAGACGACGAAGTGATCAGCGGAAATGCCATGAGGCGAGTTGCCATGATGACGCTGGCGAAATTGGGAGTACTGTCCGGTGTAGCACCAGCCGGAATCGAGAACGAGCGCGAAATCCGATACCCTGCCGAAGTCCTGGTAATAACCGGTTTTTTCGCCAGTGAGGAGGGTGTGGACGGAATGATGGAAATCGTCGCTCCACTCCGCATCGAGGTGATAGCCGCCGCGATTGCGCGGCAGAAGCATCCTCGAATCGTTCAGATCGCTTTCCGCAATTAGAAAAATACGTCGGCCCACTTGGGCGGATAGCTGATCGGTGGAGACTTTCAGTTCTTCGAGAAAATGGCGCGCGCTGAAGTCGAAAATGCCATGGACAGCGTCAAGGCGCAGGACATCGAAATGGTAGTCACGAATCCAGTAGAGCGCGTTTTCAATGAAGAAGCGGCGGACTTCATCGCTGCCTGCGCCGTCATAGTTGATTGCGTCTCCCCACGGCGTGTGGTATCGGCTGGTGAAGTAGTTTCCGTAAGCGCCGAGATAATTTCCTTCTGGGCCGAGATGGTTATAGACAACGTCGAGGGCGACGGCGAGCCCGCGCTCGTGAGCGGCGGTGATGAGGCGTTGCAGTCCTTGGGGGCCGCCATAGGAATTTTGAGGAGCAAACGGGAAAACGCCGTCATAGCCCCAATTGCGACTGCCGGGGAATTGTGCAACGGGCATGATTTCCAGCGTCGTGATGCCGAGATCGACCAGACCGTCCATCCGTTCTATGACTGCATCGAACGTCCCTTCGGGAGTGAAGGTTCCGACATGAAGCTCATAGAAGATGCTGCGTTCAAGGGATGGCGGAGTAAAAGCTTTGTCCGACCAGTGAAAGGATGAGAGATCCACGAGCGCAGATGGTCCGTGAACGCTCCCCGGTTGGTAGCGCGAAGCGGGGTCGGGTAGGTCGCGGGAGTTGTCGAGCCGATAAAAGTACCGAGTACCGGGTGGAAGATCTTCGATTGTGGTGGAGAAATAACCGCGCTCGCCGCGCTCCATCTCGATGATCCGCTCTTTAGGTTCGAGAAGATGAACTGCAACCTGGTGGACAAGAGGTGCCCAGACCAGAAACTGCCACTCTCCGCCAGGGAGTCGCGTTGCGCCGATAGGTGTGTGAAATAAGTCGAGGGACAGAGCGGTTGTCATGGATGGCGGATGTGGGCACGGGCAAACAGATCAGACGATTTCAACTCCTCATTAGTTTATATAGTCGGCGCGGGCGAGAGCGGCAATACAGCGAAGTACTCAACAATCAGGAGAGTCTTACTGAAAGCTGTAACCGGGCTTGAGTTCACAACGGTATACGCGTGTTTCGTCCGCGTTAAGTCGAGTTGTGCAGGCTGCCCAGTTGAGATACAGGTCAGGCCCGAGGGGAAAAATGATGCTCTGAGCCGCGAGATCGGCTTCGATACTGACGCCCTCAGCGGAGTAAGGCAGAGTGAAATTCAAGGTCCGCCCGAAGATCACGGGATAAGATTCGTGAACCATGTCGGCAGACATAGGATGAAAGACTTCAGCTTCGACCAGGAACGTTGTCGTGTCAGACCAGTTGCGGGCTGAGACCGTCATAATCTGGCCTCCGTTGGAATAATTCTCGCCCTGGATCTGCGTGAACGGGCAGGGGCCAGCGATACAGGAGACACGGACTTCGCGGAAGAAGTTGCCGCCGCCGGCATCGAGCGAAGTGGATCCGATTGCGGCTTTCCATTTGCCGTCGGGCGAGCAGGGGTGTTGACCTTTGCAAGGTACATTCCCTGTGTTCGTGACCTCGAAAGTCTGAACGGCGCTTCCTACGTTGGCATCGGTATGACTCTTGACTGAATAGCGGATGCGAAGATTGCCGACTTTGATCTCTGGCTGGCCGGGAACGGTTTGGGACTTTTCCGGAATCGCCTTCATTTCCTCGATGTAGAGCTTGTCTCCAACAAAGTCGTTGACATCGAGAGGGTCGTACCCTTCGCGGCGGAAGTGCATGGTGATGGGATGTCCACGACGAACGCCCTTGGGAAGGGTGAGACGAAAGTATCCGTTCTCGTCGGAACGGGCGGTGCCGCTGGCCATGTCGTCTTCAGCGAAGATTTCTACGTCGGAGACAGGGCGCTGCTTACGCGGATCTTTGTCTCTTGCGGTGATTGCGCCCTGCAGTGTGACTGATCGTTGGCTGCGCCGGTTCGCAATGAAGAATCCGGCAGTAGCCAGTGCCATGCCGGCAAGCAAAGCGATGCAGAGCTCAATTTTGTGCTTTCGGGTCATCCTTCCTTATCTATTTTTAGCTTGCTTGCAGAACCCAAGTCTACCGGCTTAAGCGGAATTTGCCCGGTCCATCCGATGAAAACATCTGAAATAATAAAATGATGTTGGTTTGAGCGGCTTTTGACTGAGGATGACTGCAAGAAAATGGATGAAAAATAATCGACTGCGCCTGACGTCGCGCCGCAGTTTCTTATGGCAGTTGACGGCCGCTGGCGTGGCTGCACCGCTGGCTGGTTTGTTGCCGCCCTTGGCAGAGGCACAGCAGCCGCAGAATCTCGACCTTTCGCACCTTCAGCTGCCTCCGTTCACATTGAGCCCTGAAGACGACCAGTTTCTGGACGAAGTAGAACGTGCCCACTTCCAGTTTTTCTGGGAACAGATGAGCGACAAGACCGGGCTGGTGAAGGACCGCGCCAGCGTGAAGACTGAGGACAAAGGGATTGTCGCCAGCGTAGCGGCGACCGGTTTCGGGCTCACAGCGCTCTGCATTGGCGCGAAACGAGGATTCGTCCCTCAACAAGACGCGCTGGTGCGGCTGTTCATCGCGCTGCGGTTCCTATGGAGGAAGGTTCCGAATCATCGCGGATTTTTTTACCACTTCGCGAACATCGACACGGGCGAGCGGGTATGGGATTCGGAGGTATCGTCGGTCGACACCGCGATTCTGCTTTGTGGAATTTTGACCTGCCGCGAATACTTCCGGCATCCCGACGTGGCAAAGTTGGTGGATCTGATCTTCAACCGGGTGGATTGGAGTTGGCTATCCGAAGACACATCTTTGCTGCCGCATGGCTGGACCCCGGAATTCGGATTCTTGCCCTACCGCTGGGATTATTACAGCGAACTGATGATGATCTATCTGTTGGGCATGGGATCGTCCATGCATCCTCTTCCCAAGACGACGTGGACTGCATGGAAGCGCTTGCTCTTCGAATACGACGGATTACGCTATATCGGCTCGTTCGCGCCCTTGTTCGTGAACCAATATTCGCAGGCTTGGTTCGATTTTCGTGACAAACGGGACGCATACGCCAACTACTTCGAGAATTCCGTTGTTGCTACCGAAGTGCACCGCCGTTTTTGCCTGGAGTTGAACAAGCAGTTTCCAGATTACAGCGATGATCTGTGGGGCATCACCGCATCGGATTCACAGCACGGCTACGTGGTTTGGGGAGGGCCTCCCCAGTTTGGTCCGATTGATGGAACCGTTGTTCCCAGTGCCCCGGGAGGCTCTTTGACGTTTCTTCCCCAGGCAACCCTGCGAGTGCTGAAGAATGTCCGGCAACACTACGGCAATGCCTGGTCAAAATACGGGTTCGTGAACGCCTTTAATCCGTTGAAGAACTGGTATGACACCGACGTTATCGGGATTGATACCGGTATCACGATGCTCATGGCCGAAAACCTGCGCACTTCGTTCGTGTGGAACACGTTCATGAAGACGGCGGAAGCGCAACGGGGCATGGAACTTGCCGGATTCCGAAAGGAATGAGGCGCGATTACCGTTGCTCAGTTGCTATGTTCGCATAACGGCAACCATGAGATATCCTTAACTCATCGAAATAGGGCTTTCCTTCTGGCAGGTTAGGAGAGCAGAGACGCAGGCCGGATCTGTTCTGGAAGAAGGACGGTTTCCGTTTTGAGGTCAGACGCCACCCGCTGCTCTGGCTGTGCACTGCCGATCGTTTCGCATCAAAACTTGGACTCGAGGCCAAGATGGCCGGACACCAAAACTTCGCTCAGGCCTGGCAAGAAAGGCTATCGGCGCTCCGGAACGTGCCCGCAGTGCTGCGCATTTTGTGGCAGTCCGGGCGGGTAGTAGTGGTTTCGGGCATAGTGCTCCGGATTATTGTCTCATTTCTACCCTTGGGCCTGTATTGGGTCACCAAGCTGATCATCGATATTGTCGTTCGTACGGTGGAAACTCACCAGCCGTCCGCCCATCGGCTCTGGTGGTTGGTAGCGGCCGAGTTCGGGCTGGCTCTGCTCATCGGGTTCCTCGGTCGTCTGATTGATTACACCGATATGTTGCTGGCCGACCGATATACCCGCTATGTCAGCGTGCTGGTGATGAAGCACGCGGCGGAACTGGATCTGCTGGCATACGAAGATCCGGTGTTTTACGACAGGCTGGAAAGAGCGAGGGTGCAGGCGACCGACCGCCTCGTAATGATTCAGTCCATGGGGCGGTTGTTGCAGCAGTTCATTACCGTCATTACGTTGTCGGTGGCGATCGTCTTGTTCTCTCCGTGGCTCTTGCTGATGCTGGTCGCCGGCGTGGTGCCGGCGTTCCTGGGAGAAAGCCACTTTGCATTCCTGGGATATGCCAAGAATTTCCGGCAAACCCCGGTCCGCCGCCAGCTTGATTATCTGCGCGTGCTTGGCGGCAGCAAGGAGGCGGCGAAGGAGTTAAAACTCTTTGGCCTGCGCGATTTTCTGGTAGGACGTTTTAGCGTTTTGGCAGAGCAGATTTACCAGGAGGATATCGCCCTGGCTCGTCGGCGTACGATCGCGGGGTTATTGCTGTCCATTATTGGGACGGGCGGCTATTACTCAGCCTATGTGTTCGTCATTTGGCGGACGGTCCTGGGCGTGTACAGCATCGGCACGCTGACATTCCTGACGACATCGATTCAGCAGGCGAGCGCCAACATCCAGCAGATGTTCTCCACCTTGTCGGGCATTGCCGACCAGGCGCTCTTTCTGACGGATCTGATCGCATTTTTCGAAATGCAGCCAACGATCCGTTCCAAACCGAATGCGCTTCCGGCGCCGCGGCCGATCCGGCGGGGATTTGAGTTCCGCAACGTTTCCTTTGCGTACCCGGGAAGCTCACGTTTGGTGCTGAACAAGCTGAACTTTCACTTGCACCCGGGCGAGCGCGTGGCTCTCATCGGAGAAAACGGGCAGGGAAAGACCACCATCGTGAAGCTGATGACGCGTTTATACGACCCGATCGAGGGTCAAGTCCTGCTGGATGGGGTGGATCTTCGCGAATACGACATGGAGGATCTTTATCGCGAAATCGGAGTCATCTTTCAGGACTTCATGCGCTACGAAATGACGGCACGGGAGAACATCGGCGTGGGTCGGATTGAGGAACTCAACAACGCACCCCTGCTGCATGTGGCAGCGCAAAAGAGCATGGCCGATGATGTGGTACGAAAGCTGGACCATGAGTACGAACAAATGCTGGGGCGCCGCTTTGAAGGCGGCGTCGATCTTTCGGGAGGAGAGTGGCAGAAGATTGCATTGGCCCGGGCTTACCTGCGCGACGCTCAGGTGCTGATTCTAGACGAGCCAACGGCAGCTCTGGACGCGCGCAGTGAGTACGAAGTGTTCCAGAGATTTGCGGAGTTGACCGCCGAAAAGATGGCGCTGTTCATTTCGCACCGATTTTCGACCGTGCGAATGGCAGATCGTATTGTGGTGCTTGAGAACGGACAAATTGCGGAAGAAGGTAGCCATGACGAGTTGACACAGCTCGGCGGCCGCTACGCCGAGATGTTCGAGTTGCAGGCTGCCAGTTACCGCTGAGGATATCCATGACACAGAATTCCAATCTGGAGAACGTTCTCGCCGAAGAAGAGCGCCAGCACGAGGCACGTGCGGAGATGCCGGAGCAGCCGGAGACGCCAGCGGAGCCGGAAATGCCGAAAAGGCCTGTTACCCCGGATCCCATGCAGGTTGCTGGCGCTCAGGCATCCCAGCGCGTGGGGTGGTTGCCCGGCACCAAGTCCTCGAATGCATTTGTGGACCGGGCTCGCCGGGTTCGCGCATTGCTGAAAACAGTGTTCCGTAGTGTTGAAATCAAGTTTGCAAAATCCGAACTGTCGGATGATCTTCGCTGGTTGCGCGATCATACACACCTGGTCCATGGCCAAGCCGGCGGACTTCCGGGAGAAGTGAAAATTCTCCGCAAGCTGCCGCACGTTCGTAATCAGCGGAATGAAGTTGTTCCGCGAGCGTTGGCCGTGGCGGAGTTATATCTGGAGGCGACGGGCGATGAATTCAGCGAAAAATCGTTTACGGCGTTTTGCGAGGGATTCCAGGAGAACACGCCTTTTGAACTTCGCGAATTGTGGGCCCTGGCCCCTGGCCTGAAGCTGGCACTGCTGGAGCAAATTGCACTTCGGGCACAAAAAGCGCTTAGGGCGAGTGATGGCGCGTCGCAAGGAATCAGCACGTGCATTGGAAGTCTGCGCGATGTCACGCAAAGCCCGTGGAAAGAAATTCTCGAACCGCTGATTCTATTCGAGCGGATTCTGCGGCAGGATCCGACCGGTGTTTATCCGGCGATGGACTTTGAAAGCCGGAACCTGTACCGTGACAAACTCGCGAAATTGGCACGACGTTCCGATTGCACCGAGATTGAAGTGGCGCGGGAAGCCATCGCACTGGCTCGCGCGGCCAAAGCCCGAATCTATACAAACCCGCGTATTGCATCGCGCGAGGCGCACGTAGGCTTCTACATCACGGGCGATGGCGTGCCCGAGTTGTGCCGCCGCGTGGGATGCAAGCAGGACTTTATCCAGGGGCTGCGAGGATTGCTGCGTCGGCATCCGGATGAGTTCTTTATGCCGGGTATCGCGATCCTCACATTTGCCATCGTCACGGGAATTCTGCTGTGGCTCACGCCTCCGTATACTTCACCGGCCATCGTGTTGTTCTCCATGCTCATTCTGCTGCTGCCCAGTTCCCAAAGTGCAGTGCAGGTGATGAATTATCTGGTGACGGCGCTGCTTCCCGCAGAGATTGTTCCGAAACTGGATTTCAGCGAGGAGGTTCCCGGCGAGTTTGCCACCCTGGTGGCGATTCCTACGCTGCTGCTCAATGAAAAGCAGGTACGGGCGCTGGTGGAGAACCTGGAAGTGCGTTTTTTGGGTAATCACGATCCCAATATTCATTTCGCGCTGTTGAGCGACCTGCCCGATTCCGATCAGCCCAGTCCGGAGGACAATCCGCTCATCGATCTCTGTGCTGGACTTATCCGCGAATTGAATGAACGCTACGGCGCGGAAAAAATGGGATCCTTCCTGCTGCTTCATCGCCATCGCGTCTACAATCCGCGGGAAAAAGGATGGATGGGTTGGGAACGCAAGCGCGGCAAGCTGATGGACCTGAATAAATTGCTGCGCGGGCAATACGACAGCTTCCCGGTGAAGGAAGGCGACTTGTCGGTTCTGCCGAGGGTGAAATTTGTAATCACTCTCGACTCGGATACGGAACTGCCGCGAGGGGCGGCGCAGCGGCTGATTGGAACATTGGCGCATCCGTTGAATCGGGCCATTATCGATCCCGACAAGAATGTTGTGGTGGCGGGATACGGCATTCTGCAGCCACGAGTCGGAGTTAGTGTTCAGAGCACCGCGAAATCCCGGCTGGCTGCGATCTACGCCGGCGAAACGGGATTTGATATCTACACGCGAGCGGTCTCCGATGCATACCAGGATCTGTTTGGCGAAGGCAGTTTCACGGGAAAGGGAATCTACGAAGTCGATACCGTGCTTCAGGTTCTCGATCGGCGTTTTCCGCGGAATGCGCTGCTCAGCCACGATTTGATCGAAGGAGCGTACGCGCGTTCGGGCCTGGTCAGCGATATCGAAGTGGTGGAGGACTATCCGTCACATTACAGCGCCTACAACCGGCGCAAGCACCGTTGGTTGCGGGGGGATTGGCAGATCACGCAATGGCTGACATCAAGCGTTCCGGACGAATCAGGCGCGCGCGTCCCCAACCCGATTTCACTGGTTTCGCGGTGGAAGATTCTCGACAATCTGCGGCGGAGCCTGGTCGAGCCCGCGACTTTTGTATTGCTGCTGTTTGGCTGGCTGGTGCCGACGGGGCATCCGATCCGTTGGACCTTCGCGACCATCTTTATTCTTTTCATTCCAGTGTGGTTTCAGCTGTTTGCCGGGCTGATAAAGGCAATCTTCGAAAAGAAAATGACCGTCGCCCGCGATGCGGTGAATACTTTTTATGCGGGCAACTTTACCGGACTGCTGACCCTGGTCTTTCTCGCATACCAGACGCTGCTTTCACTTGACGCGGTGGTCCGTGCCCTGGTTCGCCGCATGGTGACACGCGAACGCTTGCTGGAGTGGGAGACGGCGGAGCAGGCGGAATTAGGGCGCGAACGGCGCACGCCGCTGGACCGGTATCTGGAACTCATGCCGCTTCTGGCGATCGCGGTGGGTGCGGTCATCTGGCTGGTACGCCCGTCCTCGCTCTATGCAGCCACTCCGATTTTGGTTCTGTGGGCGTGCAGCCAGTTGGTCTCGGTTTGGCTCAACGAGTCTCCCATCCCGCTGGGCAATGAACTTTCCAGGCGAGAGGTGCAATTCCTGCGGAAGTCGTCATTGCATATCTGGAGATATTTCGCACAATACAGCACCGCCGAACATCATTGGCTGATCCCCGACAACGTGCAGGAAGAGCCTCCGGCGATCGCAGGGCGCGTATCCACGACGAATGTGGGCTTGCTGTTGAATGCCCGGCAGATCGCCTGCGAACTCGGTTATCTGACGCTTCCGGAACTGGTGCGGCTCACTGGTTTGACGCTTGACACACTCGATGGCCTGCCCAAGACGCATGGGCACCTACTCAACTGGTACAACACAAGGACACTGGAGCCGCTGAAACCTCGCTTTATTTCCTCGGTAGATAACGGAAACCTGCTGGCCTCACTGTGGACGGTGCAGCACGGACTGCTCGACCGGTTGCGGCAGCCCCTGCTTGATCCATCGCTTGCGCAGGGTGTGCTCGACTGCATGGAGACTTTGGTGGAACTGCGGGCATTTCCGCGCAAGGAACTGGCAAAGTGCCAGACCGACCTTCACTCCAAAGACTGGCTGCACGCATTGCTGGCGCTTCCGGAATCGTTCTTTACGCAGGCACAGCTGGGTGGGAAAGCGGCGCGCCTTGCAGATATCGAATGGTTCCAGAAGGAAGCCCGGCAGCGGCTGGAGAGTATCCGTGAACTGGTGCAGCTGTATGCCCCGTGGTGGTTGCCGGAATTTGAGCCACTGCGCGAGGACACTGCCTTTGCCGGAAAGACCGCAGAGCATCTGTCGTTGCAGCTGCTTCCAGCGTTTGTCGACGGGTTGAAAGAGCAGCTCGGCCACTCCGTGCAGAGCCCGGGCGATCTTGCGGACCGCTTGCTCAAGAGGCTTCCCATGGTGCGTGCGAATGCGGTGCGCCTCATTGATAGCCTCAAGAGATGTGCCACGCTGGCAGGCAAGATGGGCAACGACATGGATTTCAGTTTCCTGCTCGACCCCCGACGCAAGCTGCTTTCGATCGGTTTCGATGTCGAAGCGAATCAGCTGCATACCGCCTGTTACGACCTCTTGGCCAGCGAAGCTCGAATGGCGACCTTCGGAGCCATCCTGAAAGAGGACATTCCGCAAGACTGCTGGTTCAACATGGGGCGTCCGCACACGCTCGACCAGGGACGCCTGGTGCTGGTTTCCTGGACGGGAACGATGTTCGAGTACCTGATGCCATCGTTGTGGATGCGGGTGTACTCGAACACCATGCTGGAGCGGAGCCGCCTGGCTGCGGTCAAGTCGCAGCAGGCCTACGCACAAAGCCGCGGAGTGCCCTGGGGGATTTCTGAATCATCGTTTGCCAAGCTGGATGAGGCTGGAAATTATCATTACCGCGCCTTCGGCGTACCGCACCTGGCCATGATGAAAGGCGAAGCCGACATGCTGGTGATCTCTCCGTACTCGACGTTCCTGGCGCTCAGCGTCGATCCGCCGGGCGCATTGAGTAACTTGCGCCGGATGTATTCGCTGGGCTGGTTTGGGCCGTGCGGATTCTATGAGGCGGCGGACTATTCGGGATGCCGGGGCAAATTCCGCTGGTCGCGGGCTGAGGTCGTGCGCCTATGGATGGCCCATCACCAGGGCATGAGCATGCTCGCGATTGGCAATTTCCTGTGCGGGGACGTCGTGCAGCGCTGGTTCCACTGCGACCGCCGCGTCCAAGCCACGGAATTACTGCTCCACGAGAAGCCGATTGCCCACTTGCGGTCCTCGGATATGCCCTACGCCGAGCGAAACCGGGCTTAGGATGGCATCTTTAGCAAGGCGGTGAACAGGGGCATTTTTTCGAGAGGTCGGTGCCAGCCGGTTTATCCCACATTGCTCAAACTGCAACTTTTTGCGGTAATTCCTGCCCGAGATTACAATTTGCGTTACCGACGGACAACTTTCTACGGGGAAAGCTTGATCAGAGTACCTGAGAAGCCTTATATACATAGTACTAGCTCCACAATCTAGCGTTCCGTTTCGGAGTGCCGAATGCGACCATGCAGGGCGTTATTGTCGTTTTGCGCCATTAGTGTTCTTCTCTCCAGCCTCCCACTTGTAGCTCAATCAGACCGGATTACGGGAACGATCAGCACCGCCAACCGGGTCGTCTTGACCAATACCGTGCCCCGCAAAGCGAATCCTCAGCAGGACGTGGGTGCGGTGGCGCCGTCGTTCAAGCTCAACTACATGATGCTGCTGACTGTGCCCTCGAAGAGCCAGAAGGCGGCATTGGATCAACTGGTGGCAGAGCAGCAGAATCCGGCGTCGGCGAACTATCACAAGTGGATCACGCCGGAGGAGTCTGCGGATCGATTCGGTCTCAGCAGCAACGATATTCAGAAACTGACAGCGTGGCTGAAGGGCCAGGGATTTACGGTGCTGCAGACCGCCAGCGCGCGCAATTGGATCGCTTTCTCAGGAACGGCCGGGCAGGTACAGGCTGCCTTTGGCACCCAGATCCATCAGTACAACTTGAACGGTGTGATGCATTTCTCGAACGCGGTTCCGATTGCCATTCCTTCAGCGCTCTCCGGCATTGTGACAGGCGTCCGTGGCTTGAATGATTTCAAGCCGAAGCCGATGCTCACGCACCTGAATTCCCGTTTCAAGGATCCGAATTATGTCCTGACTTTGAACGGCAATTCATATGACTTCCTCGCCCCCGGAGACATTGCCACAATTTATGACGTCGCGGGAGTGTACAACGCCGGCTACACGGGCACCGGCCAGAAAATGGTCATTGCGGGTCAGACAGATATTTATCTTTCCGACATCGCCGACTTCCGCTCGGGCTTTGGCTTGTCAGCGCCGAATTGCACTACCGGTTCCAGCGGGCTGATCACTAGCTGCAACAGCAATTCGGTCCTGCAGTATGTTCTGAATGGCACCGATTCTAATCAGGCTTCATCCGGGGACCTGAGTGAGGCCGATCTGGATTTGGAGTGGTCCGGCGCCGTGGCCCAGAATGCGCAGATCATCTATGTCAATTCCCCGCAACACGTTTTCAATTCGGTTTACTACGCGATTAGTGCCAAACTCGCCCCGGTCATCAGCATGAGCTATGGAACCTGCGAGTTCGATGAGGTTACCCAGGGATCCCCGGCGGCTGATGATGCGGAATGGGAACTCGGAAACTCGTATGGAATCACGATCGTAAACTCATCCGGCGACACGGGTTCGGCAGGATGTGATCCCAACAGCGAGACCACCCCGGCAGTCAACGGGCTTTCTGTAAGCTATCCCGCGAGCAGCCAATATGTGACTGCGGTGGGTGGAACGGCAATCGACCTTTCAAGTTTCAGCCCGACCTATTGGGGCAGTACAAATGGGTCCACTGGCGGTTCGGCGCTGTCCTACATCCCCGAGATTGCATGGAACGATATGTCGGAGTTCGCAGAACTCTGTGCCCAGACTGGCGGGTCAGGCCAGCCAAATAATCAATTCTGCACACAAGGAGGAAGCACAGCGCAGACCGGATGGGTTCCAATCACGGATGCAGCCAGCGCGCAGAGCGATATTGGAATTGCATCCTCCGGAGGCGGTGCCAGCAACTGCTGGACTGTGGACGCAAGTGGACAGTGCGTCAGCGGATTTCCGCAGCCTGCCTGGCAAACCGTGAATGTACCGAATCAGCCTGCAGCGCGCTTTGTTCCCGACGTTTCGTTCATGGCATCGCCGAATTTTCCCGGGTATATCCTTTGCACGGAAATTTCAGAATTGGGCGGCACGGGTACAGGCAGCAGTTGCCAGGGCGGAATTTCTTCCTCCCTCTCAACCTACAACTCGATCATCGGCGGGACCTCTGCCTCCGCTCCGATTTTCGCGGGCATGGTCGTTCTGTTGAATGACTATCTGAAGACCAGTGGACTTGGTAATGTGAATCCCGCGCTGTACTCATTGGCCCAGGTGCCCTCGAACAACTATTTCCACCAGGTCACGACGAGTAGCAATGTTGTTTATTGCGCTCCCGGCACTCCTGCCGGACAGCCGGCTTCGATCCAGTGTCCGGGTACGGGGTTCTTCGGATATCAGGCTGGGGACTACGATGCGGCAACGGGCTACAATCTTGTCGCTGGCTTGGGTTCCGTCGATCTCTTCAATCTGGCGCAGGCCTGGGCCGGCACAACAGCTGGTTTTACCGTTGCCAGTTCGAATAGCACCCTGAACCTTACAGCAGGGGTTAGTGACAGCAGCACGATCCTGACGATTACTCCCAAAACGGGCTTCACGGGAACGGTGACGTTCAGTTGCTCGAGCCCGAGCGGGCTTGTCACTTG
>DAIDGW010000221.1 GCA_027452245.1 Acidobacteriaceae bacterium | reverse complement strand
TTGGCAAATGGATATCCCAACTGTGGAGAAGCGTCTTCAATATCGATCTGCACCGTCAATTCGGGATCGATGCTGATCCCAAGTTCCTCTGCCTTCTCGGAAATCGCTATCCATCGGTCTTTCGCATCGGAACTCACCGGGTGACCTTTGAAGACTGCGATCTTCTTGTGTCCCAGGTTCTTCAAGTGCTGTAAACCAAGCAGTGCCGCGCGATCGTGATCGAGAATGATGTTGCTGACGCCTTTAACTTTTTTGTGCCCGGCCACAGCCACCGTCGGCAGCGTCGGAATTTCCTGGATTGCTGTATCTACCGTGATGAATCCTTCTACGCCGCGTTGCATCAGCACATGCGAATACCGGCTGAGCAGATCCGGATCGTGGCGATGGACCACCGTGAGGAAGAAGTAGTCCTTGCTGCGAAGGTATTGCTCGATTCCGCTGATTACCATCGAGCCGTACGAGTCGCCGATTTCTTCCGCGATTACACCGATCGTGTACGTACGTTTGCTGCGCAGCGTGCGCGCGAAAAAATTGGGCTTGTAATTCAATTCCCGCGCCGCGGCTCGAATTCTCTTCTTGGTTTGTTCCGGAATAGATCTGGCCGAAGGGGCATCATTCAGAACGGCAGACACTGTCCCTGGAGTGAGCCCGACATACTTTGAAACTGCCTTGAGAGTAACAACTTCCGGCTTATTCCCCGACTTCCTGTTCTGAGCCATTTCCCGTGTCCGCTTCACGCTCAACGGAACAGAGAACCATAGCACGGATTTATCTTCGTGTGTGTTTTTTAATTGGTAAACATCCTTCGTCCCCCGCTACGCTCTTGTGTACCGTTCACTGTTCGGCTTCGACCCGCTCAACGCAAAAAACAGAATGTAGAGATAACAAATCACTGGCATGAAAAATGCATGATGGATTCCGATTTGATCGGCAATCGCGCCTTGTCCCACTGGAATAATTGCTCCTCCCACAATTGCCATGATCAACACACCCGAACCATCCCCAGTCAGCGGACCCAGTTCGGCCACTCCCAAAGTAAAAATGCTGGGGAACATAATCGAGTTGAATAACCCCACCAGAAGGATGCTCCACATCGCAAAGTGCCCCGAACTCAGCATGGAGATCGTCACCAGCGCGGCTGCACAGACTGCGCATACGCCCAGCAGACCGCCGGTTTTCACCTTCTGCAAAAGACCGGATCCGATGAAACGTCCGACCATGGCACCGCCCCAGTAAAATGCCACCAGGTTCGCGGCCGCTTTCTCTGTGAGCCCCCCAATTTCTGGCTGGCTGAAATAATTCACCAGGAAGCTCCCAATCGAGACTTCGGCTCCGACGTAAACAAAAATTGCAATCGCGCCAAAAATCAAGTTGGGATGTTTCCACATGGAATCATTTACCTTCTCGCCCGCACGGTGCTGCACATGCGCAATCTGCGGTAGTTTGAAACTGCCAATTGCGATCGCCAGAACTACCAGCGCAATCCCTAAACCCACATACGGCACCTTGACGGTCGCGGCTTCATGCACTCGGTACGCTTGCAAGGCTGCCGCCGGCAATGCGCGGATTTCAGCCTGCGTCTTGGCGGCTCCGCTGAGTATCAGCAGACTGCCAAAAAATGGCGCGAGAAATGTGCCCAGCGAGTTGAAGGCTTGCGTCAGATTTAATCGGCTTGAGGCCGTTTCCGGTTTGCCCAGCACGGTCACATAGGGATTCGCCGCCACTTGCAGGCAAGTAATCCCCGCTGCGAGAACAATAAGAGCGAACAGAAACAAAGGAAACGAGGGCACACTGGCAGCCGGCACAAACAGAAATGCTCCCAATCCCATGGTCAACAGCCCTGCGACCATCGACTTCTGATATCCAATCCGGTCGATCACTTTGGCCGAGGGAATCGAGAAAATGAAGTATGCGCCAAAAAACGCAAACTGAACCAGCATCACCTGCGCGTAATTCAAATCGAAAATCGATTTCAGATGGGGGACCAGAATGTCATTCAGGCAGGTTAGAAATCCCCACATAAAAAACAGTGTGGTGACTACCGCCAGGGCCCCGCCGTACGATCCAGGAGCCGACGTGCCTGAAGTAGCTACAGGCGTGCTGCCAGGCGTCGAAATAGCCATGAAGATGATGCCATCCTTCACTCAGGAATGATTTCGGAATCATAGCACCGCACGACCCGCTGCATAGCGGTTTCCCGCGCACCAACCAGCTCAGGAGGGATTAATAGAAATCGCTTTTTCATCAAACCTTTCCACGTAACAAAAGGCGGGAAGCGGCCCGAATTCCCCGGGCCGCTCCAAACGTCTACCGATGGCTCATGCCGCGGCTTTCTCGTCGAAACGAATCAGAACCTTGGTATAGCCCTCGACTCGTTTATCGAATTTATCGTATGCATCTGGCGCGTCGTCGATCCGGATGTGATGGCTGACGATCCGTCCCGGCTTGGCCCGTCCATTCACGATCAGGTCGCGCAGGTACTCGTTATACTTCTTCACCGGAGCCTGCCCGCTCCCCATCCGCAAACCCTTGTCGAAGAAGTCTGCGACGGGAAACGGATGGATTCCCTTCTTGGCTTCCTCCGTTCTTGCACCCGGATCCGGGGCGATGTACACGCCGATGATTCCGACTTGCCCGGTTGCATTCACCACCCGGATCACGCTTTCCAGGACTTGTGTCGGCTTCTCCTTACCGGGATCGCGGTCATCGCGCGCCTGATACCCAACCGCATCGATGCCGCAATCCACTCCCTGCATCTTTTCTTCTCCCGGCCGGAAGCTCTGCTGAATGCCCTTGTTCCTTTTCCGCAACTGGAAAATCTGCTCCACCGGATCACCTTCTCTGAAGTTGACCGGAATGGCTCCCATATCCTTCGCTTTCTGCAGCCGTTCGGGAACGCCGTCCACAACGTAGACTTCCGACGCTCCCTTCAGCAGCGAACTGTAAGCTGCCAGGAGCCCCACCGGCCCAGCTCCGAAAATCGCCACGGTCTTTCCGGGACTCACGCCCGCCAATTCGGTGGCATGATAGCCGGTCGGAAAGACATCCGACAGCAATAGAAAATCGTCCTCCCACTGATCCCCCGGCGTTCCCGGAAGCTTCAGGCAATTGAAATCGGCATATGGCACAAGCACGTACTCCGCCTGTCCTCCGCTGTATGGGCCCATTCCCGCATACCCATAAGCCGCGTGCGGAGCTTCAGGGTTCATCGTCAGACAACTCTCGGTATGGCCTCTCAGACAGTTAAAGCAGAAACCGCAGGCGATGTTGAACGGCAGAACAACTCGGTCTCCTTTCTTGATGCTTTGCACAGCTTCTCCCACCTGCTCGATCACTCCCATGATTTCGTGTCCGACTACGGTTCCTTCTTTGAGCGGTGTGCGACCGTCATACATGTGCAGATCGCTTCCGCAAATTCCACTGGTCGTTACTCTGAGGATGGCATCCGTTGGTGCTTTCAATTTGGGTTTGGGTTGGTCTAAGACGGTCATTTCGCGAGCACCGGTGTATGTTACTGCCTTCACTGCTAACCTCCAGAATGCAAATTATTCCTCTTATCGTCCTCATTGCTCTACTTACCGTCTATACAGCCTTCGACGTATTGTTCCGGGCTAAATGAAGCAACTACTTTCGAGAGAAAGGAACGACCCTGCACGCACAGAAGGCATCCGATATTTGACATTGTGACGAGGAGAACAACGATGCAGAAGGATTCATTGAAGAAGGTTTATATTGACGAACTGCGCGACCTGTACAGCGCCGAAACCCAGCTCGTAAAAGCTCTGCCCAAATTGGCCAAAGCCAGCGCTCATGAGGATCTGCGCGCTGCCTTCGAGGAACATCTCCGGCAGACCTCAGAGCATGTTTCCCGACTCGAGCAGATCTTCGAAAGCCTGGAGGAAAAACCCTCGGGCAAGAAGTGTCTGGGCATGGAAGGTCTGGTCAAGGAAGGCGCCCAGGTGCTCAAAGAAGGCTATGCCGACGAGGTCATCGATCCCGCGATTATCGGTGCAGCCCAGCGCGTAGAGCACTACGAAATCGCGGCGTACGGCACGGCCAGAACGTTCGCCGAGTTACTCGGAGAAGATGAACACGTAACTCTGCTTCAGCAGACGCTCGAGGAAGAGAAAGAAACCGACGCCAAGCTGACCGAACTCGCCGAGCAAATTAATCAGGAAGCTGAAGACGCAATGGGCGAAGGCCAGGGAGATGAAGGCCCCTCGCACGAGCCAGGCAAGTCCAAGCGCCGCCATGCGGCCTAGCCCGCTGGACGAGTGGGAACTGCGAAGGGCGGTTTTCCGCCCTTCGAGTAGTTTCGGAGGCTCTTCCTACGGTATCGACCCGATAGGTAACGCCGTTACCTTCCGCTAGCTTCTTTCCATTACCTAAAGTTCTGAGCTGTTCGTCAGATCTGGGAGCTGTCCCTGTACAGGAGAGATCGCATGATTTCCCGAGAGCCGAGGGGCGAGTCGAATATCCCAAACTGGCGTGAACTCTACAAGGCCGCATTGTTTGAAACTGATAGAAGCAAGATTCCAGTGCGGATCGCTGACGCTGAGAAAGCCATCGTTGTGCGCGCACGGGAGCTTTTCCATACCGTGACCGACAATATCAAAGAAGATCAAGCCCTTGATGACGCACTTTACGCACTCCGCGCTCTTCAGGGCTGCCTTGGATACAGAACGTCAGGCACTTTCGCAGCCTGATGAACCACCTCCGTTGCCTTCGAACCTCAGAACCCGGTTGGGAGGCTTAGTAGCTTCGCTAAACGTTCGCAGCCTGCTTCTCAAGGAAAGTCGCAATTTCGGCCGGATTTCCCTTTAGCTTCTTACCTTAAGCTCTAATTACCCGTAAGGAAATGATTAGTCTGCAATTAGAGTCGCGCTGTATTGAGGACTCATGCTACCTGTTCTAACTTGGACTCGTAAGTCATTAAGTGCCATTCCAAATTTGAGTTAAAACAATGATGAACAAAGTCACTGCTCCAGCGTCGGGCGCCCAGGATTTGAAGCAAATGTTTGAGAAAGCCGTCGGAACCATACAGCCCTCCAAGTCGGCCATCGCGCGCCGCCGCCTTCCTATTGTGCAGCGTGGCGTCGCGATTTCAATCTCCTCCAGGATTGAAAGCGAAAAACGCGCTCTCGCCGATGCGGCTCAAGCTTTGGCTCAGTTGTGGAAGATTTCTCCTCATCCTGCGCGGTAGTTGTCGCCCGGGTCGGCACTCAGTCGGAACTGCTACCGGTCTGACTGAGTGCCGTGTGGTATTGCCCCACACCGCCTCCTGCCTTTCAGCATCCGATGCTTTGAAGCAAGCCCCACTCAATTTCTTTGATTTGGTTTCAGCATATAAAAAATAGCGGCAGACGCTTGGTCTGCCGCTGTTGATTAAGCTACCATCCAGTTTAACTGGCTTTCCGATCCAGGTTCTCGTCGTCCTTTTGCTGCACGCGTTCACCTTCCTCGACTTCCTCATTCTCTTTCATCTTGTCCTTCGCCTTGCCAACCGCGTGCTGCACTTTGCCTTCTGCTTGTTTGGCGGTGCCTTTCACCTGTGACTCGGAATCGCCGGTCCACTCGCCAACCTGACGTTGCACCCGTCCTGAAATGTCCTTTACCTTGCCTTCCACGCGATCCTTATCCATGGCTTCTCCTTATGATCGTTTCATTGAGACGAAGTGACCGGACTACGCTAAGGTGCAGTTTTTGATATCTCGGCTGCCCTCTTTTTGGTTCACACCGCCGGGCTTCGACCTTGAATCAGTCGGATCAGTATCGCCACAATGGCCAGTACCAGGAGGATATGGATAAATCCTCCCAACGTGTAGGAGCTGACCATACCCAACAACCAGAGGATCAACAGCACCACCGCAATCGTCCAAAGCATTGGTGAGCAACTCCCTTTTGCGAAGTGACTGCAGAGTTAGCTCTGCAACCCGGAGCCAGTCTATGCAACCAGTCGGGTGCCGCAAATCGGGAGTAGTACTTACCTAAGGAAAAAAACGCCTCGAAGGAGTTAGGGAAAAACCTAGGGAAGCTCCTACTGCAGGGTCATTAGTAAATCTGGACGATTCCGTTGCGCACGGCATAAAGGGTTAGATCTGCTACGGAGTGCAAATCCAGCTTCCGCATAAGGTTAGTCCGATGGGTCTCGGCCGTCTTTACGCTTAGGTTTAATGCAACGGCCACTTCCTTGCTGGTCTTGCCTTCCGCCAAAAGCTGAATGACCTCTCGCTCTCGGGGAGTAAGAACATGTCTTGTGGAGTGTTCCGCCTCCATAGGATGCAAGTAGCCGTCGAGGACCATCTGCGCTACCTTGGTGGTAAAGAAGGTCCTGCCGTGCTGCAGAGCTTCTACCGCAGTTACTAAATCACGTCCGGCATCGGATTTCAGCAGAAAACCACGTGCTCCAGCAGAAAGCACTTCCCGCACCACCTGCTCGGTATCATGCATCGTCAAGATAAGAATGCGGCTGTCGGGTGCTGCCGCCAGTATCTGGCGCGCCGCGTCGAGTCCATTCAAATTCGGCATTCCAATGTCCAGGAGCACGACATCCGGCTTGAGCATTGCCGCCATCTCCAAAGCTTCGCGGCCATCCCTTGCTTCGCCAGACACCTCCCAGCCGGGGCGGCCTTCCAGCAGCGCACGGATCCCCCGCCTCGCTACCTCATGGTCATCCGCAATTAGGATTCGAAGCAAGTTAGTGTTCACTCTCAAACCTCCACACACAGTGTGATCGATATTCGGGATTGCTGCTGGTCTGGTTCCCAAGCTTTGACCTGCAGCGTGGACTCAGGCAGTAGTTGCGTCAGCTCAGGAATCCTTCCTGCACAATACTTGCCAAACTCCAAACTACTACTCATCGAGCACTTTGTTGCCGGGCCCTTGGAAAGTGTTGATGTAACTTTTTCAGTTCGCCGCGCTCAAACTAGAGAAGAACACGCCAAGCTGCGGCCTGATGTTCTAACTTCCGGGAAGCATTATTTTCGAATTCAGTAAGTATTTGTAATATCTTGGATTCCCCATTCTTTTAAAAAATAACTTAAGCCTACTGGATTTTTAATCTACTAAGTATTTTCCTGTACCTCTCTCAGGAATTTCCTATAATCCCACGACTCAATCTGTGGCATCTAACGCTGGGTTCGGAGGTCCGATGCTTTCTGCCAAGCGATTGTTACTGTTCTCTGCTCTGTGTCTTGCCGTGGGAGCGACCGCTCCAGCGCCTGCTCAAACTGCCCCCGCCGCGGCTCCAGCGTCGCAGGCGCCCATTCAGCAAGTGCCCCAGCAAGCCACTCCGCAACAGAGCACGTCGGCCCCCGGCAATCCGCAAGCCACTCCTCTCACGCAAAATCCCACTGCTACGAATTCCGCTACGCAGAATTCCAATGACCAGCAGCCTACGGCCGAACCCGGCACCGGCGATCAGGGCATGTTCGTATTCAAGAAGCAGGTCGAGGAAGTCGTTCTGCATGCCACTGTGCTGGACGCGCAACGTCATCCCGTTCCCTATCTGAACAAGTCTGATTTCACGGTTTACGAAAATGGTGTCCCGCAGACCATTACCTCTTTCCGCCGTGAAGATGTCCCCGTCGCGATGGGAATCGTGATCGACAACTCCGGGTCCATGCGCGACAAGCTGCAGAAGGTAAATGACGCCGTAATGGACCTCATCCGTGCCAGCAATTCCGACGACCAGGTATTCATCGTGAACTTCAGTCAGCAGTACTATCTCGATCAGGATTTCACCTCTAACGCCAACCTGCTGCGTGCGGCTCTTCACCAGGTCGCGATGAAAGGCAGCACCGCTCTCTACGACGCCATCGTCGCCTCCGCCGTTCACCTCGAAAACAATCCGCAATTGCAGAAGAAAGTTCTTCTCGTCATCACCGACGGTGAGGACAACATGAGTGAGGAGACCCTGGCCGAGGCCGCGCGGCATCTGCAGCGCGAGAACGGGCCCACCCTCTATGCTATTGGATTGACTGGTTTGGGACTTTCAGGCGAGGGCCGGCAAGCGTTACAGGAACTCGCTGACCGTACAGGGGGCGTCGCCTACTTTCCCGCATCGCTGGCTGAAGTGAACGACATTGCGCGTGAGATTGCCCACGACGTTCGCAGCCAATACATCATCGCTTACCGTCCGAATCATCAGGGTGCGACGCCCTCTTTCTCGGCGCTCCACGTCACCGCGCAAGCCCCCGGCTACGGACCGCTTACCGTCCGCACACAAACGGGCTTTTATAACGGGTCGAAAAAATAGAAGAGTCTGAGAGGGTAGTTTGACTCAGGCAGCCTGTGTCGCGGACACAAAGCAGGGAAAGAAACAGGCTGACCCCGAGTCTTTCTCTTTTGCCGATGATGGTTTCTATGCTGCGGGCGTTCCCGATGTATTCTTACCAGCCGGCGGCATGTCAATCTGAATGATGTTGTTCTTGATGGCGTAAACCACCAGGTCTCGGATGGAATGAAAACTCAGCTTCCGCATGATGTTGCTGCGATGAGTCTCCACTGTTTTCGTACTCAGGTTCAACAGGGAAGCAACTTCTTTCGAACTCTTCCCCTCCGCCAATAGCTGCGTGATCTCCCGTTCGCGCGCGGTCAGCGTCGGTAAGCTCGGCGGTTCGTTCCGCGAAATGGCGTGCCCCTTATCGAGAAATCCGGCCAATACCAGATCATTCACGCGGGGTGTGAAGAACATCCGACGATGCTGTAGCGCCTCCACGGCGGACACCAGGTCGCGGGCTGCGTCCGATTTCAGCACGAAGCCGCGAGCACCCGCATCCAATGCCTCCCGGATCACCTGATCCGAGTCCGTAATCGTCAGCACGATGACCTTGAAATTAGGGTCGTGCTGCATCAACTGCCGCGTCGCATCCAAACCGTTCAGATTGGGCATCCCCACGTCGAGGATCACGACATCCGGCTTCAATTGCTTCGCTTTGTCAACCGCATCCCGGCCGTCGCTTGCCTCTCCACAGATCTCCCAGCCTTCGTGCTTTTGTAGAAGGGAGCACAATCCGCGCCTTACGATCTCGTGATCATCCGCTACCAGGATTCTCAATTTCATGGCAATCACCTTTAATCGTTCTGTTTTGACTAATGTCTTCGACCCTGCGCCGCTTACGCCGGCTGGGCATTCTCCCGCCGGTTCAGCGCCGTAAAAACGCGATGCTGACTCACTGCCTCGACCGCTTCCAACAGGTCCCGGGCAGCGTTCGATTTCACCACGTATCCTCGTGCTCCCGCATCCAGCGCCTCGCGCATCATCTGCGGCGAGTCGTGCTGCGTCACAAATAAAATCTCCAGTCCTGGCGCTTTCTGCCGGATCACACGACAGGCCTCCAAGCCGTTCATCCGGGGCATCGTCACATCCAGCACCATCACATCCGGGGTTAGATCCTGGGCTTTCTGGATCGCTTCGATCCCATCCGAGGCCTCTCCGATCACTTCCCAGCCGAGTCGCCCTTCGAGCAGAGTCTTTAGACCCTGTCTCACGATTGGATGGTCGTCTACCAGTAATATGCGAACGGTCATGATCTCGAATCAGCTCGTGGATAGGACTCGAAATAGACTGGAAACAGGTTTAAGCGATGCTCAACACGGTCGCCTTTTCGTGTCTATTTATCTTGCAGGACAACAACATCCCTGGAAAACCGTAGCAAACTACGGCAACCCTCCGAATACAGGAAATCCTGTATTTCTTCAGATGGCTGCGGGCTCATTCCGATCTGCACCGCCGCTCACCGGAAAATACGTCTCATGATGCAGGATCGCGTTCACTGCCTCTACGATTGATCCCACATCCGTCTTCGAACACGCACCCATGACGCCCGCCTTCTTCGCCGCATCGGCCAACTGACGCGAAAAATGGATGGTAATCATTAAAATCGGTATCTGCGGAAAATTGCTCGACATCTGCCGTGCAACGTCCAATCCATTCAGGTCCGGCATTTGAAAGTCCAGGAGAACCACGTCGGGCGCCGCTTTCTTGATCCTTTGCAGCGCCTCTCCTCCCGTCCGCGCCTCGTCACATACTTCCCACGAGGGTTGTTGTTCCAGAATAGCGCGGAGATAGTGCCGAACAGCCGGATTATCGTCTACCACCAGAATTCGGGTCACATCCACCTCACTGCAGGCCAGACAGGGAAAGCGCCTGCCCGTCGTTTCCTACCCACCCCGAAACTTGAGCGACCGGTCCACGATGCAGGGAGCAGAACCCAAGCGGTGCTTGTTAACTTTCTTTACACTAGGCCATTCGGCATACCTGGGGAATCAGGAAAACCCTGTACATTTGCCTTACCAAATCCCCTTATCGCTGCCCGTGAGTTTGAATTCCACTGCCGCCGCCGTGGCCAGCCCCGGAAGAAGGCTTAGCCGGAGACTGTTTCGGATTTCGCCGTTCAGCACTAGCCGCTTCAGTTCGGCCGCGTAGAGAGTCGCCGAATGTGGCATCAAGGGTATCCGAATGAAATTCTTACGGAAGAACACCTCCTCGGCCGAGAACCTCGCATCCGAGGTTACGATCGACGGCAATTCCAACCCTGTTCCCCGGTACATGCGAACGTAGTCGGAAATGATTACCAGATAAGTCGCCAATCCCTCCCACAATCCCGCGCTCTTCGCCAACGATCGCAGATGCACGTAGTCAATCACGCCACTGTCTACCAGGGTCGCGTTGTCAATCACATCGCACAGCCGGATGTAGAAGTGCCGGTACATCCGCTGCAGCGTGCTGATCACGAATCGCTCCTCTGGCGCGGCTACCCGGAACGTGAACTCTCCCACGTTTCTCGTCTGCGATCTCTTCACCAGCGACTTCGCTGTGGCGATCTGCTCACCTGTTTGCCCCAGCCGCCCCACATGCACTTCCACCGATTCCGGAAGCCCCGGAATTTCGAAGTTCCACTTCCCCGCCAGCCGGTCTCCCCAACTGCGTTCCGCGGTCTTCGCGTCAAATGTAGTTTGCATGATCTGAACCACGTCCTGTGGCTCGGCATCGCTGTAAAGATCGAGATCGCTGCCCAGGTCAGGCCAATGATCCAGTGACTTGATCACAACTACATTGCCCGCCCTCGACAGCGCCTTGCAGATCGGATCCAGATAGGTCAGCGCATTCTCAATGCGTCCTTTTTCCCTCTCGACTGCCTCGCCGACACGCGCCGCCAACACATCATTTCCGCCCCGCACCATCAACCGCTGCAAGCGCGGAAAGCTGCGCACGATTACATGGTGCGACTGCGCGAGATTTTCCAACTCCGCCATCTCTGCCGGTGACAATCCGGCAGCCGCCCGCAGGCTCGATTCCATCCGTGGCGTCATCTGCGCTGTAGGTTGACCTTCCTGGTATTCGGGGCTGAGAAGGATTTCAGATAACAGGGATAGGCACTTGGTCGAATTGCGGACAGTATCCATTCTTCAGAACTCGCCTCAATGCGGGATTCATAAAGCTGCCATTCGATGTGCCGCGGGACGGATAGGTTGGCGAGTTACTTACTACTCCGCTTTCCGCTGGGAGCTGTGAACGAAGCGTCTACCCCCGTTGAGGCGTTCCCTTGGGAGCGCTGGCCCGGTTGTTGCAATTAGTCATGGTCCGATGCTCAATTGCTGTTCCCTCTTCGTAATCGTTCCACGTCTCAATCAGCATGAACGGGATGGGATCCGAACTGTCATAGAAGTGATGATAGAAATTGAGCGTGTCATCAAACGTCTTCCCGCACCGGCTCTGCATGTGCCGGTTCAGGCTCCATGCGGCGCTCGAATCATTAAACCCGGGCCATGCGCCCCCGACCACGATCTTGTCTGGGTACTTGCTCTTCATCGTCTTGTAGAAATACTGCAGGTAGCTTTCTCCCCAGTTGCTCCCATCCGGAGCCCAGCCACCCTTTCCCGGCTGCACCCATGCATAGGAACCGGCAAAATCACTGTTGTACTGCGCCGGCGGCTCGTCCTTATAAATCAAGAAGGGGGTCGCTTCCCAGTCGCTGCACATCTGCTGAATGCGGTTCCAATTCACGTGCCCGCGTTTCGGAAAAATAAAGATCATGGGATGCCCGTTGTAGGTCAGGTAGGCATTGCGATACGGCGCCTGCGGGCCGATGTATGACTGATACGCTTCCTTGAAAGCCGACATCGCATCGTCAGTCGCGTCATCCGACTCGTCTTCCGCTTCGTTGTAGAGCAGCGCCACATGGAAGTTCGTTTCGCTCGCAATCTGCTCCAGCAACCCGAAATTGTGGTCGGAGTATGGCTGATCCTTACCGTACCAATCCACCACGAATCCGGAAATCCCCCTGTGCCGCGCCTCTTCAATCTGCTTTCGCAGCACACCCGGATCTTCGCTCGAATATCCCACGTCAATATGCGTGTGATTTCCGAACCACGGCATATAGACGGCCAGAACCTTGGGTCCATCCGCGGGCGCTTGCTTGTCCTGTACCGCTTTTCGGATCCCGGGAGTCGTGCAACCGCTCGCCACTACGAAGCACGCGATCGTAAATCCAAGCAATGCTCTTGACACAACGGCGCTCCGTTTTCCTTCATGGCCCCAGCGCACGGTTCCCGAGCCATTCGCGCGCTCGGAACTCTGCCCTTTTCTTGCTTGCCAGTTGCTCATCAGAACTCTGGAACCGCCTGCAGTTGACGCACGACCCAGCGGTCCGCTCCCGGCGTCATCAACACCACGTAGCGGCGCACCACGTTATCGTCTGAGATCGTCTTCCCGCCATCCATAATCTGCAATTCGAACTGCGCCGTATCGTGCAACTCGATCAGGTCGCCCTCGGGAGCATAGAAAACGGCATCGACCTTATGGCTCTGATTTGAGTAGCGAGACGTAATCCCCGACGCCCGCTGGCTCGCAACCGTCTGTCGTAGCCACTGCGCAGCATCGCCGACAAACGGCCCCTGCAAAGCATCGCTGCTGTTGTTTCCAAGTGCCTGCGTCAGGCTCGCCCATGCCAGCCGATAATCTCGTAGCAGCGACTTCTGCGTGTCCGCCTCCACCTGCCGTGGACCTGCCTTGCTGGTATCAAATTGCACCTGCGGCCCGGAACCCGCGGCTAACATGCCGATCACTCCAAGGACCAGCGCCACGATCCAGGCTGCCCGGCTCAATGCCTTCCCACAAATCTGCCGAATGCGCATCGGATTCCTCACTGTCCCCCAATATGCAGTTCGTTGCCCATCACCACGCCCGACGCCACCGATATCGTCTGTGGCCCTTTAGCCGGAATGTCCGCCCGCGCGATCCCCTGCTTGATCGGCGCGTCGATCGTACTCTTCCCGTTGCTTCCCGTCAGGCTGAAGGTCACGATCGTTCCGTCCGGCAGAACGTTCCCCGAGCAATCGCGCACCGGATCGGTCTCAACCTCGATTCCCTTGGGCGTGCGCTCGCCCTTGATACGCAAATTGCACGGGTCGGACGCAACCTCCTGCACCGCTCTCGTGGAAACCACATCATGCAGCGTCGCTACCACCTGCAACTTTCCCGCGTTCTTGCCCGATGTCGTGCGGAACCACGCCACTCCATTCTGGGCGCTCACCGATCGCGCCAGCAATGACGTACTCCCGGCAGTCAACCGAAAATCCACTTCTTGCGGTGTGAGTACCATGTTTTCAAATTTGTCGAACGGCAGCGCCACCCCGCTCACCGCGTCTGACGCTGCCACCGGCACGCGCGAAGGATGCACCAGGAACGCCAGTTTCACCGCCTTCGCCGCCACCACGTAGAACTGCGACGTGTGACACGTATCCGCGCAAACAATCGCTTCGTACGCGCCCGCATTCTGTAGATCCCGGCCGTTTACGGCTACGTCGGTCCCCAGTTCAACCTCCTTCTTGAGTGCAACTCCCGGCCCGGAGAGATAAAACGTTCCCTTGCCGCTTCCGGTCGTCGGAAAGTTGGTATCAACACCAGCCGTCACCATCGCCGGAACATTGGTCTTTTGCGCCTCGCACATGGCCGCTGTCACCAGCACGAGCGCAAACATTAGCGTTCTTGAGATTGAGCGGAGCATATTAGGATTTCAGGCTGTATTGGTTTACGACTACGTGAAAGTTGTGGACCTCGCCCGCGACGCTCTTGGGAATCTCTACCGCGAACGCCTCAGAACCCTGCGGCAGCAGCGCCCTTTCCACATATCCGTCCGACACCCACACCACTTTGCCGTTGTTATCGTAAAAGCTGGCAATCACATGTGGAATATTCACCGTCTGCCCGCTTTCGTTGAGCAGGTCGCCGTGCAGCACTGCATGCCCTTGCGCGTCGGTCTCGAGTTTCTGGTTGGTTACGCCGATCACCGGATCGGCCGACGCCGGCACCAGCGTCGCCTTGATATCCATGCGGACGTTTTTCACTTTGTTCAACGACGTAGAAGGAAAATCTACCCGATACGGAGTCACCTGCTTCGGCAACAACACGTGATCGATCTTGTCGAAGCTGCTCTCCTCGTCAATTGTGTTTCCGCTGCCATCCACCAGCGTTGCATTTACCGTAACAAAGGCCGGCACCGTGTCTTCGTTCACCGCCTCGCCCATGATCACGGTTCCTTCCGCCGTGTTCACCGCATTCATGGAAATGATCCGCACATGTGGCGCGTCGATGTTATGCGCTCCCCATTCTTCGCCCGACGTGCCCGTCACCAGATCCCATCGCAGATAATTCACCGGAACCACCTGCGCGGGGACATTCGGAATCGTCACCTTGGGCCACACTACCTTCCACTCGTTGCCCACTCGCGTCAGGTGGAAGTCGCGCACGTCCTGCACCGGGCCCACCGGCGTGGACCACAGCAGATGCACGCGGTAATCCGCTTCCTCGCTGGTCTCATGCATCGGCCTCGTATCAAAACTCTCCAGGTTCGAGAACGAACGCAAGCTGCCGTTCATTCCTCTCCAGCGCTCGATGAAATCTTGCTCATCCACCCCGCTCGTCTTCGACAAGTCGGCGTACGCGCGGTCCCAGTTCCGCCGCTGCAATTCCAGCAAAACGTTATGCAGAGCTTTGTCAGGAGTATCCGGATTCGGCGTCAGACCCGGCAGCGCCGAGCCCTCAGCGATTCCTAACGCGGTTCGGGACTGCCCATACCCCATGAGTCCCAGTCCCATTAGAACAACAGTCGCAACAACAAGAGTGATTGGCAGAATGAATTTCATGTTGATGCCTCAGCTTCGATCTCTTACGCCACGTAATGTCCCTGTACTCGCGCCGGCACTTCGACCGGCACGACAACCTCCCGCACTGTGGGCAACAGCAGTTCCAAAAAAATCGCCAGCACGCTCACCCCAATTGGCAAGATCCCCCACATGATGCCTTCCCAGGGTGCCGGCATCGCGTCTGAATTGATGCGGTGTGCCGGAACGATGTCGTCTTCCGACCATGCCGTAATCTGTCCGTTATCAAACGTCTCAATCTTCCTCCACCCTACAAACGTCAGGAGCGGTTCGTAGTAGGGATCGTGCACAAAGATGTATTTCAGCCCGTAGCGGTTGGCGTGCTTGAGCATGGCACGCAACGAGTCCATCCCCGCGGCCCCGTAAAATTTTGAGTTCGTCAGCTGCGCCGACCCATATTTCGTCATCTCCGGCAGCAGTCGTGCGGAGTTATAGTCGCCGTCGACGCTCCCCGCATCCGTGTACGTCGATACCTTTGCCAGCTCGCTGCCGAACCCCAGTGTGATGTAGCGGTAGGCGTCATGCCCGTCGCGGTTCAGGAATGCGATCACTGGCTGAACATCCGTCGCTCCTGTTGACCGGTAAGGATTGACCGCCAGCCACGCCAGCGCCGCGCCAAGCGTCCCTACCGCTGCGAGCGAAAGTCCTACCGCACCTCTCGCCTGGAACCGGTCCAGAAGCTCCACCGCCAGCGCTCCCACAATCGGCATCGCCAGCAGCGTCGCCCAGAACGCGAAACGCTCGAACGTCAGAATCTCGAACGCCCGCCCCAGCAACCATCGCGGCAGAGGCGTCGTTCCGCCCAACCCGAAAATAAATGCCAGCCAGAACCCGACCAGTAGCGGCCTCAGCCGCGGCGATCCGCCCCGCAGGAAGATAAATGGCAGCGCGAGAATCAGCGCCCCATAAGGAATGACGAAGTAGTTGATCGCCGTCATTGAATGGAGCAGATAATTGTTCCGGCTGTCGTGCGGAATCGGCATCTGCCGAATCGGATGCTGAAGAATCGTGATCCAATACGGCAGGAGCACAATCGCTACCCCCCCGGACACCAGCGCTCCAAATACAACGGCTCGGCCCAGCACGCCGCCCACTGAAGCCGAAGCCCGCTCCCGCTTTGCGTCCAGGCATGCAATCCACAACACCGGACCCGCAAAGAAAACAACCCCGAAGATCAACGTAACGTGGTGCGCCGCCGCCGCGGTCAGGCTTACCACCACGCCTTTCAGCAGCGCTCGTCCGGAACCCTGCATCATCCAGTCGTAGAAGTAGGGCAGCGCGTTCAGATACAGCGCCGCCGAGCAAACCGTGGCCAGCTGTCCCGCTTGATACACCAGGAAAGCCAGCGCGCCAAGGAAAATGCTGCCCAGCGCAGCGTAACTGGCCGATCGCTCATCGACCCAGATCTTCGCAAAGCGATACACGCCTACCGGCAGCAGCAGAACCCCAATCAACTGCACCAGCATGTACCCCATTTGCAGGCCGACCACGTTCGATAACAGCGCGATCCACTGGTGCGTTAATGGCGGGTATGTGGTCTGCGAGAATCCTGCAAACCACTTCTCGTTCCATGGGTTGAACCAGTGGTGTACGTAATGTGATGCAAAGAAAATGTGGAAATTGGTATCGAAGGAGTTCGCCGGCAGCTGCATCATCAGCAGCGGGCCGTGAACCGCCAGGGCCACCAGAACAATCGCGAGGAGCGGAATCGGACGAGAGTAGCTTGTGGCAGTGCGCAATCAAAGTCTCCAGTTTCTCCGGGAAATCGAATTCGTAGCAGCAAGTTTCGATTCCGAATCCCTCCTGAGGGTTTACTCCGAACCTGCCTCCTTGGCCTCCACCTCCTACTCTTTCTCTTGTTTCCATCTCTATCCCTAAAGGAGTAAAGCAGCTTTATTGGCAGAACCGGCATCTGAAGTGCGCCGCAGAAAAGGAACTATTTTTGATGCGGGAGGTTTCCCAGCAAAAATTCTATGGTGTGGTGAATACGTGAAAAGCCGATTTCCGCTCGCGTGCTTTGGGATTGTCGCTGTCTTCGCTAGTACTTTTGCATGGGGTCAGAGCCAGACGTTTGGCATCAATGGCCAAAGCTCTCCCTCAGGAAACCAGAACAAGAACTCCTCTGCCCAGAGTTCTCAAACCTCCGGCTTCGGCTGGGGCTCCAGCATCGAAGTGGCTCGTCAGGCTCGCGCTGCCAATGACGCACTCAAGCGCGGCGATTACAACTCGGCTGTCAATTTTGCCGAGCAGGCCGCCAAGGCCGCTCCGCAGGATTCTGAACTGTGGTTCCTCTACGGATACGCGGCCCGTCTCGCGAATCGCTTCCCTGCGTCTATCGACGCCTATAATCGCGGCCTCAAGCTTCGCCCCGGCTCCATCCATGGGCTCGCAGGGCTGGCCGAAACCTACGCCCGCATGGGACGTCCCAACGAAGCCGAAAAAATCCTGCAGAAAGTCCTTGATCAGAATCCCAAGGACGTCGGCAGCCTGCAGCTTATCGGTGAACTCCTCTTGTCCACCGACCCCAAAACTGCCTTGGGATTCCTTCAGCGCGCCGATGCCATCTCGCCTACCGCCCATACCGACTTGCTGATCGCCCACGCCTATGAACGCCTGGGCCAAAGAGATCGCTCTGACGTCTATCTGAATAGGGCAAAGTCTCTCGCACCCACCGATCCTGACGTTCTGCGCGCCGTCGCCGAACAGTTTACCGATGCCGGACACTACGATCAGGCGATTTCAACTTTGCAGTCCATCCCGAACCGCTCCGTCGATGCCAATGCCGAGTTGGCATATACCTATGGCCTCGCAGGGAAACAGCAAGAGGCCGCTGATCTCTACTCGCAAATCGCCCAGGCCGCGAAAAGCAACATTTCCCTCGATCTGAGTGCAGCCCAGGCCTGGGTCAATGCCGGCCAACCCGATAAAGCCGCCCCTTTCCTTGGAGAAGCTCACCGCATCGACCAGAACAGTTACCGCCTTCATGCCATTCAGGCGGAAGTCGATGAAGGTGAACAGCGTATTCCGGAAGCCATATCGGAATACCAGACTGCCATAAATAATTTGCCGGCCGGTCCGGTCGAAGGACCGTTGTATCCCATCGAACTGCGCTTGAACCTTTACGAACTGGCGGTGCAGCAGAACAACAATGCTCTCGCGAAAGAGCAACTGGCTGCCGCGTCCTCGGAGATTCAGCAGGCTCAGGTTCCCGACGCCGACCGCCCGGAACTCCTGCGTCTCCGCGCCGCCGTGGAAATGGCTTCTGGCAATACAGACGCAGCTAATAAAGATCTTCAGCAGGCGCTCACTCTGGCTCCCGGTAACATCAACTCGCTGCTGAACTACGCGGCCTTGCAGTGGAAACTGGGCCAGAAAGATGCCGCGCGCGAAACCTTTTCCAAGGTTCTCCAACTCGACAACGAGAACCGCACCGCCCTGTCGTCTCTTGGCTATCTGGCCCGCGATAACGGGGATACCAAAGTTGCCGAAAGCTATTTCATGCGAGCAGAAAAAGCGCACCCCAGGAATTACGAATCCTATCTGGCTCTCGGCGATCTCTACGCTGCGGCCAGGAATTTCCATGCCGCGCAAGGCCAATATGAAGACGCCTATCGGCGCATGCCAACCAATCCTCTGATCGTGGCTGGTGGTGCCAACGCCGCCCTCGAAGCCCACAATCTGGATCTCGCGAAACGCTGGCTCGATCGCGCTACCGGCACCGTGGCCGATAGCCCGCAAGTCATGCGCGAGCAGGAACGTTATCTCAACTGGAAGGGCAAGTACGCTGAATCTGCCGACCTCGGCTACCGCGTGCTTGCCAAACTGCCTCACGACCGCGAAGGCGTCGATTATCTCGCCTACGATCTCTATTATCTTGGACGCTACGATGAAGTCTCCAAGCTTGTCGATAAATATCGCCCCGAGTTCGGCAAGGACAAGGACCTTGACCTCATCGCAGGCAATCTTGCCATGCGCCATGGTCAGCAGGAACAGGCGGTCGCCGATTTCACCAGCGCTCTCAAGATCGACCCCAATATAGCCATTGGTTATTCCAGCCGCGGCTACGCCTACAACGATCTTAAGGAGCCCGGCCGCGCCGTTCAGGACTTCCGTAACGCCATCAAACTTCAGCCCAACTCCGGCGAGGCTCACCTCGGTCTGGCTTTTGCGGAATTGCAGCTGCATAATCCGAAGCCCGCCATTCACCAGCTCGACATCGCTCAGAAGTACCTGGGCAAGAACCACCTGTGGCATTTAGCCAAGGCGGAAGCCTATCGTCAAGAACAGGACTACAGCCACGCCGAGGCTGAATATCGCATCGCACTCGAAGAAGATCCCAATGACCTGCCTACGCTTCTGATCTACTCCGACGTCCTGTTCCAGGCGCGCCATTATGCGCAAGCGCTTGCTGCTCTCGACACGGCGCAGAGACTCGCTCCGACCGATCCTCGCGCTTATGCCCTGCGCGCCCAGATCTACGCCAAGCAGATGGATCGCCCCAAGGCAATGGAGAACATCCAACTGGCCGAAAAATACGGTGAGAATGACCTCGACACCTTAATGTCCACCGGCGATGCCCTGCTCACGCTCGGTGATCGCGATGCCGCCATGCAGCGCTTCCAGCACGCCCTTGACCTGCCGCATGGCGACCGCCTCGGCGTGCGACTCGCCGTGGCCCAGGTCTTTCTCCGTCAGGGTCACTATGACGAAGCCCGCCGCCAGATCGCCATTGGCTTCGCCGAAGCGCGTACCGACCGCTCTGAGGTTCGGCCTGACGATCTCCTCGCCGCCGCCAACATCTTTCTCGCGATGCACGATTTCGACTTGGCCGAAACCTATTTCGATAAGGCCAAGCTCGCCGGATCCAATCCGCGCAATGTCGGCATCGGCCTCACCAATACCTACTTGGCGGAAGGCCAGACGCGCAAGGCCGCTGCGGCTCTCGACCGCATAGGGCCCGCTGCTGACTACAGCGACGACTACGATTACCTGATGGCTTCTGCCAACCTGCATCGGCAGGAACAGAACAGCGTGCAGGCCCTGGCCGGCTTCGCCCAGGCAAACAGCCTTGCCGGTCAGCAGGATCAGGGCGTTGCCGAAACACAGCAGTACCAGGTGGGAAGCGAGGAAGGCCGCCAGATTAACGATAAGCTAAGCCTCTCGCCGGAAGGCTTCTTCACTCCCGAACTCGAAGACATCGACGTCTACGTGCTCGACTCCAAGATTCTGCGCGTCACCAATCCCGCCTTGCTGCCGCCTCCGCGCAGCAACTTCATGAGCCTCGTGGATACCCATTACCGCCTCCATTTCGGCAACCTTCCCGTCGTCTCCGGATTCGTCGGCCAAAGCGAAACTTCCGGACGGCTCTTGTATCCCAGCGTAGGCGTCGTCGAGCCGCGCAACACCTACGACACACTCTTCAACGGTGCCATCTCGCCAGTTTTGCATTTCGGTGCAAACAGCGTCACCTTCACCGGTGGGCTCCAGTACGATATCCGCCGCGACACGCTTTCGCCGCAGTTCATGAGCCAGAACCTGTTCCGCCAGTTCTTGTACATCAACACCAGTTCGCTCTTTAATTGGGTCACCATCAATGCCTACGGCATTCGCGAAGCCGGTCCATTCACCGATGCCAACCTCCACTCCCGCCAACTCACCGGTGATATTGAATTCACGGTTGGCCGCCCTTGGGGAAACACAGCTCTCCTCACCGGATACTCCGCCAGTGATTTGCTCTTCCGGCCATTCATCGAGGAATATTTCGACACTACCGCCTACGTCGGACTGCAACATAAGTTCAGCAACCGCATCACTGCCGCCATCCTCGCCGAAGATTTGCGCTCCTGGCGCGTGCAGACCGTGGACTATGCCACCGCCCAGGCTTTCTTGCCCGGCGCTCGCTTCGAGTTCCGCGCAACCCCCCGTCTGAGTTTCCAGGGATCCTTCCTGCTCTCCCGTGGCATGGGCTTCCATCAGTATGACAACGCCCAAAGTGAGTTCCTGATCTCCTACGTGCGTCCCGTCAGCGGCACTTTGAAAGATGGCAGCGGCGAAGTCCCGGTCTCATATCCCTTCCGTATCTCTGTCGGCATGCAGCAGCAGACGTTCTACGATTTCAATGGAAGCACCCGGACTACTCTGTTACCGATCGTGCACTTCAATCTGTTCTGAAGCATCCAAGTAGGGTCCACTTCAGGGCTCATGTCGAACTCAGGAATGGCCAGCAGCGTCTCCAACTCGTCCGTTGCCGAAACGCCGCCAAATCGCGTGCGCCCGCAGAAGATCCTCAAGTCGAAACTCCTCGGGGGCAGCCTCACTCTGCTCGCCGGCTCAGGACTGGTCGGCGTTACCAACCTGGTCTATAACGTCGCCACTGCTCGCATCCTCGGCCCATCCGGCTTCGCCCACGCCACCGCCGTCTACACGCTGCTGATGCTGCTCTCGGCCATCACCCTCTCGTTCCAGGTCGTCTGCGCCAAATACGTCGCGCGCGCCGACACTGTCGAGCAGCGCGCTGAGATCTTCGCCAGCCTCCATCAACGCTCCTGGCTTGCCGGAATCGGCATCGGCCTGCTGCTGTTCGTGGGTGAACAGGCCATCACGGTCTATCTGAACCTGCCCGACAAAGTTTTGATCTCGCTCCTCGCTCTGGGTACTACCTTCTATATCCCGCTCGGCGTGCGCCGCGGATACATCCAGGGAATTCACGCCTTCGGCCCTCTCGCCATCAACTTCATGCTGGAAGGCGTCGTCCGCGTCGGCGGATTGTTCGCCCTCACTGCGATGGGCCTCGGCGTCAAAGGTGCGGTTCTGGCCAGCGTGCTCGCCGTGATCGCCAGCTATTTCGTCGCGTGGCCCAGCCCCGGCATCGCATCCTTCAGCCTCCGCGCGGCTTCCATTCCCTTCCTCGAAGGATTGCAGGCCATCGTCTTTTTCTCCGGCCAAACCGTCATCAACAATTTCGACATCGTTCTCGTCAAACACTTCTTCCCGCCCGTCGAAGCCGGAGTCTACGCCGCCGTTTCCCTTGTCGGGCGCCTGGTGAACATGTGTGCCTGGTCCGTTGTCAACACCATGTTTCCCGTCTCCGCCGCAGCTAAGGGAGAAGATGGCGAGAACAATCACGTTCTTTTCACCTCCCTCACCCTCGTCTCCATCATCTTGACGACCCTGATCGGGGCTCTCTGGATGATCCCGAACTTCCTCTGGAAAACCATGTTCGGAAGCCATTTCGCCGTCGGCCACTACGGCAATCTCGCTTCCCTGCTGATTATGTACGCGATCACGACCGGGATCTATTCGCTCAGTTCGGTCATGATCACCTACGAGATGTCGCGGAAAATCGCCAACACCAGCTACCTGCAATTGGCTTTCAGCGGCGCACTCGCCATCGGCATCTGCATCTTTCATCACACCCTGCGCCAGGTCATCCTTGTACAACTTGTGCTGATGATCGTTCTGCTCGTCATTCTCACCATCCCGCTGATCCGGCAAGCGCTCGCGCCGCAATTGCTCGCTACCTACAGCCGCATCCCTCTGCGTCGCGCCCTTTCCGAAGAAGAGGTCATCTCCGAATTCCTGCGCAGCGAGTTTCATCATCCCGAGTTCAAGGAGTACCGCGACGAATTCAATCACCTGGTGAACCGTCCCGACCTGGCCAGCGCTCGCGAAAATGCCCTGCGCCGCGCTCTCCTGTTCCTCCGCCGCGGACCCATGTGGCGCGAACTTCCTCTCGACACCAAGTGGTTTGAAGTCGATCTTCGCCTCGAAGATCTCGAGCGCATCCGCTTCTTCCCCCGCGCCGACTGGCGCCGTATCGCCCAAGGCAACTTCCACATGCACGAAGTGGTCATGCGCATTCGCCAGCAACTCGACGAAAGCGCCAGCGACCCCTTTTTCTGCAAGCTGCGCGACCTCAGCCAGTCGCTGCAGGTCAACCTGCAGAACCCCTCCGTGTTGCTTATCGGCGTAGATGAAAAAGCCCCGCTCACCATCCTCGACGGCAATCACCGCATGGCCGCCGCCATGTTGAGCGGATCCCCCGACACCCTCCGCAGACTGCGCTTCATCTGCGGATTCTCCCCCGACATGGTCCGTTGCTGCTGGTACTACACCAACGTCAATACCCTGCTCCGCTACCTGAAAAATTTGCTGCGCTATCTCGTCTACGACGCCGAATCTGAAATCGGCCGCTTCCAGGAAAGCGACGTCTAGTCCGCTTCGCAATAGGAATGGTTGGTCCTTTTTTATGGTCGACCTCCTTCCATGCTCCAGAGCGTAACCGCCCCAGCTCCAGCGGATCGTCCGCACTCGCGATCCACAGGAGATACCCACCCTTGGCGCACAAAACGCGGCAAGAATGGGCGACACTGCAAACGATGGTATCGGTTTTCGAAAATAGCCCAGCGCTTCAGCGCTGGGATCCTATCGTCCTCCAACAAAAGCTTTGTCGTTCCGGGCGCAGCGAGGAATCTGCTGTTTCCGACGGCAAGAATATGCCACCCGACGTCGATCGAACCGGTTTTCGAAAATAGCCCAGCGCTTCAGCGCTGGGGATCCATGCGAAACCAGAAAACGCGTCCCGCTAGGGACGCCTGAATTCCCTGCCTCCGGAACCCTTCCTCCAAAAAAAGAAAAGGCCGTCGAGATTTCTCTCAACGGCCGTTATTTATGCCGGCTAATTCGAGGCGATTTTCGGGCGTGAGCGACGCGGGAGCGCGCAACCGAAATCCTGAGCGTTCTTGCGAAGGATCTCTCCGCAGTTTTTCGTGGATTTAAGGGAAAGTTAAAAATCCCCACCCTGTCGCAAGGTACGCGACAAGAGTGGGGCAACCTACTAAAGATGTTCTGCGGAAAGGTTGATTGGATAAGAACGAAGGCTTCAGCCAACCGGTAGTCTTTTGGTTGAGGACCAAGACCGTAAGGTCGAGGAGAAGCCTTCGATGATTATTTTAGGCTGTGATTTTCATCCCAGCTGGCAGCAAGTGAGTTGG
>DAIDGW010000220.1 GCA_027452245.1 Acidobacteriaceae bacterium | reverse complement strand
CACTTTTCGGCTTGTGGCAGGCATGACTGCCGAAAGGTCACAATTCGGTTTTTGGCGCGGAGAGGTGCGTGAGCGGTTGAAACGATCCGCCTCGAAAGCGGACATACCTTAACGGGTATCGGGGGTTCGAATCCCTCCCTCTCCGCCAGAAATTCAATTGCACAGGATTGAAGCCGTTGTGAGAGGCCGGAAAAGGATTAAGCCCCTCGATTTCCGACAGTAAGCCAGATTGGGCCATTCCAGTGCCGAGTCAGACGAATGCGCAAATAGCCCCGAAACGAGGAGAGGAACGGAACCGGCTTTCGACGCATTCCACTAATGGTTCAGATACGGAACAAAGCCCTGCGTCTTTGTTTTCAGGCGATAGACGGAAGTGGTTGCTGTGATGTATAGCGTATCGTAATTCCTATCACCCCAGGTGAGATTGGCCGGCTGTTCCGGCAACGCAATGGTCCCCAGGTGATGTCCGCTCGCATCCCAGATCCAGATTCCCTTGGGGCCAGTGACAAATATATTGCCGTTGCGATCGACTTTCATTCCATCGGGCACGCCGTCCTTGTTCCCTCCGGGCTCTTCGCCAAAGATTCTTCCATTCTGCAATGAACTGTCGGGTCCGACGTCGTAGACACGAATATTCCGTTGCTGGCTGTCGTCAACATAGAATCGCTTTCCGTCAGGAGAGAAGGCGAGTCCGTTGGGTTGGGTCAGATCCTTGGTCAGCAAGCGCACGGATCCGTCGGGAGCAAGGCGATAAACCCCCTGAAACGGGGTCTCCTGTTTCTCTCCGACGGGCAAGTCGAGCGTAGGATCGGTGAAGTACAAGGCGCCGTCGGGGCCAACAATCACGTCATTCGGGCTATTAAACTTCTTCCCTTCATAGCGGTCAGCGAGAACTCTATACTTACCTTGCGGAGTAACCTCGATGATGGCTCGCAACACGCTGGCACAATCGATCAAATGCTGTTCCCGATCGAACGTATTGCCATCGGGATCTCCCAGGGAGATCAGCTCCATCTTTTTTCCATCGCCATAAACCCGGAATATCTTGTTGAGAGTTTCGTCACTTATATAGAGAAAGCCGGCGGGGTCCCACATTGGGCCTTCGGTGAAGCCAAATCCGGCCGCAACCGTCTGGAGCTGAGCATGGCGATCAACCAGGGTCCAGAACTTAGGAGTAAGGGGTTGCAATTCGAATTTTCGAGCCGGCGCAGTCTGTGCGGTGGCGATCGCAACACAGAAGAGCAGACAGCAGAATGTCTTTGTGAGGAATTTCATTTAGGTTCTATTGATCTTCAGCTTTCGTTTTGTGGGCTGGTTCAGGAGAACATTCGCTCATCAGATAGCTCACGAGACTATCCAACTCACCGCGGCTGAGCTGGTCTTTGTAGTTCGTGGGCATAAGCGATTGACGGACGTATTCAAAGCTGCGCAAGTCTGATTTGTCGAAAGAATAGAGAGACCCATCGCGCGATTGCAACTGGATAGAGAAATTATCTTCGTTACGAACGATTCCTTCCAGACGAGTACCGTTCGAGGTCACGATATCGGCCAGCTTGTATCCGACCGGAGGGATTCTCGCACTGTCGGTAATGGAGGCGGCAATCTCGGATGCGGATTTTCCCGTCGCGTAGGCTGAGAGATCAGGGCCCAGAAATCCACCGGTGCCGGCAATTGAATGGCACGTGGAGCATCCTTCTTTGCCAAAGAACAGTTCCTTTCCAAGCGCGGGGTCTCCTGGCAGCTTTGCGCTTCCGGAGGCGCCTTGAAGCACGCGCAGAAACCGTACGAGGCCACGAACTTGGTCCTGCGTCAGAGAACGAAAGGGCGGCATGCCAGCGCCGTTGATTCCATTTCGAATCAAGTCGCCCAGCTGCGAATCAGAAAAGCTTTGGACCTTGCTGCTGGTGACCACGCTCGGAGCTCGTTCGCTTCCACGCCCGTCCAGTCCATGACATCCAGAGCAGGTGGATACAAAAATCTGCCTGCCTGGGGACGAATCAGGCCGCCCCGCGTCTTCTCCCGCAGGCTGCTGAGCGTGCGCCAGCGAGCTGAGCGAAAGCGCAACGCAGCAAACCTGAGCCATGATCGGCAAAAGAAGTTTAAATCTGAAATAGATCATTCAGATCTTCTTACCACCATAAGAAACTGATTAGAAGGCAAACTTAATCCCTCCCTGCAGAATTCTGGCTGGGCGGGCACTCGTCACAATACCGAACTGACTGGAATTGATGAGACCCGTGGGCGTCGTGAACTGAGCATGGTTGAATACATTAAATGCCTCAAATCGCAACTGCAGATTCTTTGACTCGGTAAACTTGATGTTTCTAAGGAGTGCAGCGTCGAAGTTATTGATTCCGGGTCCGTGAAAGAAACGGCGGCGTGCATTCCCGAGAACTCCCAATTGTTCGAAGGTAAAAAGAGACGTATTGAAATACTCCCCTCCCTTGCGGGGATTGGTCGTCGCCAGCACTTTTCCGCCAGAGAAATTCGGGACATCGACGGGAACTGCATTGGCTCCGATCAATGAATTGTCATCGTTCTCAGACACCGTAATCGGGAGGCCAGTAGCAAAACGCGTAATGCCGGAGAGGCTCCAGCCTCCGATCACATCACGCACCCATCCCCCATTCGGGGCTAACCTATCGAATGGCAACATCCAGTTGTAATTCATCACAAACGATTGGGTTACATCGAAGTTGCACAGTGCGATACTCAGAGCTGGATTAAACGGGTTGGTTGAATCCTGCAATCCTGAGGCGTTATCCATACACTTGCTGTATGTGTAGGCTCCGAGGAAGCTCAACGAGCCACTCGTATGGCTGACGCTTAGCTGCAGCGAGTTATATCGCGAGTTCGCCACCGTGGAGACAAATGGATTTGTGTCGAACAGCGGCCCTAGCGGACGAACCGCCGGAATGACCTTGCCTGAGGTTGTGACCCAGGGAGTGCTTGTTCCGACTGATTGCCCGTTGGTCACCGTCACCTGGAAAGGCGGGGTTTCGCTGAACGGACCGCAGGGTCCAGCGCTGTTGGAAGCAAGATTTGCGGGATTACTCAGAAATAGACACAGGGCCTGGTTGGCCGGGTTCGCCTCGATGGATGTAACAAGACGGTGTCCCTGGTTGCCAACATAGCTGGCGGTCACGATGGTGTTGGTTCCGACCTGCCGCTGAATAGAAAGTTCGTAGTGTTCGGAATACGGTAATTTATTCTGATGATCGAAGGAAAATCCGTATGAGATAGGCTCGACCTGCGCCCATGGAAATGTTTTGTCAGGGTTAGTGGGAGATACGTTGGTGGGCGGAAAGGGGAATGGGAATCGCTGCCCGACCGAGGTCAGGGTTGAGCGCACGAGATAGGGAGCTTCAAGCAGCGGAGGTTGAGCACTGCCATAGTAGAGCCCGTAAGGAGGATCGCCGACTTCAAGAAACTGAGACAAATCTTCGACCGAGGTGTAATAGAGTCCAGCCCCTACACGAATGCTGGTTCTATTGGGGCCGCCAAAGAGCTTGCCCCAAAATCCGGAGTTGGCATCGGGAGAATAGGCCAAGCCTAAACGGGGAGAAAAATTGTGCCACTGGGTCGGCGCCAAGGTGCTGGGAACACCCGGATCTCCAGGAACAACCCAACCCTTCGGAGCGCCGGGGAACACGACCGACTGTTCACCTGGAATGATGGTTTCAATTTTATTCTGAATGTCGTACCACGGCATGCTGGCTTCCCAACGCAAGCCATAGTTGAAAACCAAGTGTGAGGTAGCTCGCCAGCTGTCTTGTCCATATAAGGCATAGTATTTGCTGCGCGAATCAAGAATCTGAGGGCTCGCCTGGGTCAAGCTATTCGGCGCACCAATCAGGAAGTCGGCAAAATCAATACCGGTTTCGTTTCCCGTGAAGCTGTATTGGCCGTTTTCGCCTGCAAGGTTGCGTTCATCGATCTGGTCATAATGAAATTGCCCCCCAAAGTTCAGGCTGTGGCGCCCAATGACGCGGGAAAAGTTATCCAGCCACTGAAATGAATTGTTGTATTGGCGGGTCGTGACCTGAGGAACCCCAACCGAGAAATTATTGAAGGTAATGTAGGGTACACCTTCGAGGTTGGGAGAAATGGCACTGATGCCGCCGGATGCCGCACCCCAGGGCGTAACGAAACCCAGGTTCTTCAGGCTGTAGTTCGAGCCGACTCCCCCTTGAGGTTGGCCCAGGTCGGTCGAATTACGCACGTAACTGAAACGAAATTCGTTTACAGCGAAGCTGCCGAAATTTTTGGTGTCACCCAGATTGATGAGTTGAGCGCGCCCAGAGGTGACAGCGTTGTAGGCAAAACCAGCGGCTGGAACGGTCGCGCCTCCGCTCGGGAACGGGGAATTCAGCAGATAATCATCGGCGAAGTAATAGGCAAACAGTGTTCCGAATCGAGTGTTTTGATCAACGCGAATACCACCTTTGTCGTCGCGCAGGTCTTGCGAGAAGCCGGTGGTCTGTAAGAAGTTGCCGGCATTCGGTTGCGCGATTAAGCCCATGCCAATCATTTTTTGCGCGACCGGCGACCAGGCTGATTTAGGAATGAGGGCATTCGGAAAGACGCATTGGGATTGAGACGTGCATCCCGCGGTGTAATAGGGTTCCTGGTTGGAAATAGTTCCGGCGGGGAGCCCCATTCTGGTATTCAGAAGGTTGGCGAAGGCAGCGCCATTTACAACACCCGTCAGTGAACTTCTGGAATCGGTAAAATTCCCATCAAAATTCGCCGTCGATGGCATGATCGTGTTCACAGGCAAAGCGCTGGATTCACGTGTACCCTGGTAATCCGCGAAGAAGAATGTCCGGTCCTTGCGGACCGGACCTCCGAAGGTGCCTCCGAACTGATTACGCTTCAATAGTGGGACGGAGGAAGAGAAATAGGGGGTAGCGTCGGAAGCGGTGTTGCGGAGAAACTCAAAGGCGTCGCCGTGGAATTGGTTCGTACCAGATTTCGTGACGACGTTTACTTGTCCACCGCTGTAATTGCCATACTCAGCGTCGAAGTTGTTTGTGATAATGCGAAACTCTGAAATGGAGTCCAGATTCGGGATGATCGCGGCACCGTTGTTCTTCCCTTCTTCAACATTCGATCCGTTTACCATGAAACCGTTTGCGGTTTCGCGTTGTCCGTTGACCGATTGATTTCCCGAGTTCAGACCACCATCGACCGGGCGGTCACTTATGCCTGGGGTTTGGGTGTCGCTGGCTGTATACGGAGAAACTCCGGGTTGAAGAGCGAGCAGATCGGTATACGATCGATCGTTCAATGGCACAGCCGTCATCGCTTTGCTGGTAATGACGTCGCCCATCTGCGTACTTTCCGTTTCCACATGTGCGGCCTCGCTGGTCACGACCACGGTTTCAATCGCTTTTCCGAGTTCGAGCACAACATCGCTGCGCAATGCAGAGTTTGCGTCTATGGTCAAACCAGTGACGTGTTCCGATTTAAAACCCGCTTGCGAAATGTCGAGGGTATACGTGCCGACATTAAGCGCTGGAAGGCTGTAGAACCCTTTGCTATTGCTGGTTACGGTTGTTCTGACTCCCGTCTGCGTGTTGGTGGCCACGATTGTTGCGCCGGCAATCACTGCGCCGCTTGGATCCGATACGACGCCCGAAATGGAACCGGTGATGCCGGCAAAGGCAGAACTCACCGCTATAGCGCCGACAGCGCAAACCATAGAAAGGCGAAAACGAAGTGCCCGCATTTTCGATCCCCCTCAACCTCAGAACTCTTTGAACCCCTGAAGAATGAGGTTTTCACAGAGTGAAAGTTATACGTAGAATGTGAAAACCCAGCACATAATGGGAAGAGGGTTTATCCCAAGTGCTGGGTGAATGTCAACCATTTAAATCATCGGCGGCCAAGAATCGTGACGAGCAAGCGCGACAGAAGCCATGGCCGTAACAAACAACGCCAGTCTATTTTTGTTTCACCGCAATGGCGGAAATTTCAACCCGCGCACCATTGACCAAGGCTGCGGCTTGAATGGTTGCCCGGGCGGGTTTGGGGTCGGGAAGAATGCTCTTGTAGACGCTATTCATCTGGCCGAATTCATTGATATCTGCCAGATAGACGGTAACGGAAACGATATCTTTGAACTCGAAGCCTCCGGCCTTCAACACTTTTTCAATATTCTCAAGAGCCTGCTTGGTTTGAGCAGCAACGCCCCCAGCAACTAATTTGTCGGAGGCATCGGTTCCCTCCTGGCCGGCAACGTAGAGGGTGTTTCCAGCGATGACTCCGTCGCTAAAGGGGAGTCCGCGTTGGGGCGAGAGATTGATGGCCTTATGCTGCTGTGCGTGGGCGGAAGACCAGCCGGGAATGGTTGCGACTCCAAGAACAAGCAATACCGCGGATTTTTTCCAGCAACTTGTTTGCATTTTGCGCTCCGTATCGTAGAAAAGGTTTTCTGCTTCCAATTGCGGGAGTGTCAATGGTACAGTCCGCGCACATATATATAACAGGAGACCGAAATGAGGAAGAGATTCGCGGTTGGCCAGCAAGGGGAAGTTATTCTCCTAGCCCTGGTTTTCACGCTCATATCGTTGCTGGCGGGACATTCGCTTTCGCGAGCGGAATCCGCGGACAGCAGCAAGATTCCGTCTGCTCACGCTCTGATAGCAGAATATCGGCAGGTGGAAGTCGCCTCCGTCTCGGACGCCCTCGAACAGATTACGGGCAAGAAGATGTACATGACGCATCGCATGCGCCCGATCCTTACGGCGAAGTTCGCCGGATATGCCCGCACAGTGCAGTTGAAAAGAGACGAAGGAAACAAAGATCCCGAGGCGCTCACGGGAATGTTGCAGTCGATTGATGATGGATCGACTGACTCCGTGTATGTAATGGCCGTCGAAGATGGACAAGATATCGCAGGAATGGGTGGACTGATGGGCACAGCCATGGCCGCTCGCGGCTACAGCGGTGCTGTAATCGATGGCGGCGTTCGCGATGTCGCCTATCTGCGGAAGATCATGTTCCCTGTATTTGCCACTGGCATTGTGCCTTCGACCTCGGTGCATCATTACCGCTTCGCTGGAGCCCAAGTTCCGATCGTGTGCGATGGAGTTCCCGTTCATCCCGGCGACATTATTTCGGCCGACAGCGACGGGGTCGTCGTGGTGCCGATTGCCGAGGCGCAGCAGGTTCTTGCCCTAGCCCAACAGATGGATTTCAAAGAGCATTCCATGTATCCGGTCATTGAGCAGCTGAAGTCGATTGTGGCGGCCGTGAAGAAGTTTGGCCGGATCTGATAAATCTGCTTGCACCATGGCAATTTTCATCAGATAATTCGTGCTTTCATTTTCGTAGTAATGGCCATGCGTAATTCTCCGAAGCGAACTTACAACATCACTGCCCTGCAGAGGGGGTTAAAGCTGCTTCACCTCTTCAGCGAGTCCGCACAGGGTCTTAGCGCGAAGCAGGTAGCTTCCGCGTCGCGCTTGCCAGTGAGTACGGTTCACCGGTTTCTCGCAAATCTGCAAGCCGCTGGATTCCTGAGTTGTGACGGGGATGGACACTATCATCTCGGCATTGCGTGTTTTGCCATCGGGCAGGCAGCGCTCAATCAGCTCGACATTCGACGGCTAAGTTTGCCTTATCTTCGCGAACTGAATGTTCAGACGCGCGAGACGATTCACCTGACCGTCCGCCATGGGGTCTCGGCGGTTTACGTCGAGAAGCTCGATTCTCCCGAGCAGTTGCGCATTTACTCGCGGATTGGCGCCACGGTACCGCTCTACTGCACAGCGGTGGGCAAGGTGATGCTGGCCTACATGCCCCAGGAAGAGTGCGAGCAAGTGCTTTCAGAGTTGGATCTGAAGCGTCTGACAACGAATACAGTCGCTAACCTGCAAGAACTGCGAACCGAACTGTATCGAGTCCGGAAAAACGGCTACGCATGCGACATGGAAGAGCACGAACTTCACATTCGGTGCATCGCAGCGCCCATTTGGGACCATACGGGAAGTGTGCACGCAAGCCTTAGCATCACGGCTCCCGTCCTGCGCATGCCGGTGACCCGCCTGCGTCAACTGGCACCGCTCATTCAGTCGGCTGGGTTGCAAATTTCAAAACAACTGGGGTATCAGGCACCGACCCATTCTGCGATCCGTACACCTTTGCAGAGGACTCCTGCGACAGAGGTGCGAGTTGCGCGTACATTGTGAGTCCACGATCACCAGGCCTGCTCACCGAACCGGCGCATTTTTCGTGGTGTTCCTTGTGATGAGCTTGCCGACAGCGAAGATATGGGGGCTATCTACCACCGAAAACAGCGGCTGCCAAATTCAGCCCATAACTTTCGAGGGATGGCGCGCTCAAGAGCTGTCCAACCAATGGGTTCGAGTAACGATTGTTCCGCAGTTGGGTGGACGAGTGATGCAGGTGGAATTTGCAGGACATCCATATTTGTTTGTGAACCCGCGATTTAGAGGCCAATATATTTCGCCGGAACAAGCCGCGAACTCCCAGCGCTGGATCAATTACGGGGGCGACAAAATATGGCCGATGCCCGAGGGAAATGAGGATGCCTCGCATTGGCCCGGCCCGAGATCGGATGCTCTCGATGACGGAAATTACCAGTTCAGCATCGTCAATCAGAATTCAACCTGCAAGATACGTCTGCGAGGACCGGCCGATCCATTCACGGGTTTGCGATTTACCCGTGAAATAACGGTCGGCAGCAACTCACCGGAGATCTTATTTCACGCGGAGATGGCGAACGCGAGCAACCAGCCGATTCGCTGGTCCGTACAGTCCGTCACTCAGTACGACACGGCGGATTCACAAGATTCATCGCGATACAACAATGAGTTCTGGGCGTTTGCTCCGATCAAAGCTCACAGCATATTTGTTGACGGCTATCGTGTCCGTGCCGGTCTGGCTGACGATCCTTCCTTTTCAGTTCAAGGCGGATGGTTTCGCTTGCATTGGCTGTATCTGGAAAATGAAGTATGGCTCGACTCCGATGCTGGTTGGATCGCTGTGATCGACGGTAAATCACATTTCGGGATGATCGAAAACTTTCGATACCTGGAGAATACCGAATATCCCGGAGATGCTTCGGTGATCTTCTACAAAAATGGCGGGGCGCTCCAGCTTGACAAAAACGGCATGCCGCAGCTTCGTTCGTCCGATCCACAGGTGTCTCCGTTTTACATGGAAGCGGAACTAAATAGCCCGATGGCGACTTTGCAGCCGGGGCAGTCTTCCGGGTTCGAGACCTCCTGGCATCCGGTGCGCGCAAGCAAGAATCTGGAAAGCGTCACGAGAGTGGGCGTAATCGAGCAACCGCTCACGGCGACCATTCGAGGCACTGTACTGCGCGTTGTCGGCACGTTTGGCATATTTTTCCCGGGACGGATCGTGGCGCGAATTCGCAACCATCAGGGGAGCGAGCGACAGGTTGATTTAGGACCTGCAAATCCAGAATTGGAGTTGCTCCTGGATAAAGAGATACCCGGGTCCTCGAAGGATATTCATATCGAGTTACACGTGATCGACACGAGTGGTGCTGAGTTGGGCATGTTAGCGGAAACAGATGCGAGGTAAATCGTAGATATGCGATTTGTTCTCCCCATCATATTGCTGCTTGGCTTCCTGTCCCCAACCGGCAAAACGACACCGGCAAAGGCCAAGGTGAACACTGACGATTTGATTTCCGCACCTTCCCTCGATTGGTTGTCCTATCACGGAGATTACTCAGGCCGGAGATATAGCGCTCTGACCGAAGTTACGCCTGAGAACGTTAAACACTTGCGTGCGGAATGGGTGTTCCACGTCCGGAACACGGATTGGCTGGAGAATACGCCGGTCGTAGTGAATGGAATTATGTTTGTGACAGCAGCGAATGATGCTTTTGCGCTCGACGCCCGCACCGGAAGGAGCATTTGGCATCACACTCGTCCAATCTCAGAAGGGCTGATCGATGATGCCTCGCGCCATGTGAGCCGCGGCGTGGCACTCTGGCACGATCGCGTGTACATGGAAACCGATAACGCCCACCTGATTTGCCTCGATTCGCGCTCTGGCAATCAATTGTGGGACGTGGCATACGCAGATTGGAACAAGAACTATGGCGCAACCAGCGCACCGCTGATCGTGAAAGACAAGGTTCTGGTGGGCACCTCGGGCGGGGATGATGGCGTTCGGGGATTTGTTGCCGCGTTCGATGCAATGAGCGGCAAACTGGTATGGCGTTTTTGGACCATCCCCGGTCCGGGTGAGTTTGGCTCCGAGAGCTGGCCTGGCGAGGCTTATCAGCACGGCGGAGGCACCACGTGGATGCCGGGAACCTACGATCCTGAGCTGAATCTGATTTTTTGGGGAACGAGCAACCCTTCGCCCGATTTTAACGATGACGTCCGTCCAGGCGACGATCTGTATACAGATTGCGTTCTAGCGCTGGATCCCGACAACGGCAAGCTGAAGTGGTTTTTCCAATTTACGCCGCATGACCTGTTCGACTATGACGCAGTTGAAACTCCGATTGTGATTGATGCCAAGTACAAGGGGCAGCGGCGCAAACTGCTGGTTCAAGCGAATCGTAACGGATATCTGTACGTCCTTGACCGGACCAATGGCAAATTCCTCAGCGCGACCGCATTCGTTCAAAAGTTGAATTGGTCGACTGGCATCGACGAAAACGGCAGGCCTATTCGAAACCAAGTTCGACCGAGCCCAGGGGGAACTCGCGTCTGTCCCGGATATTCCGGAGCCACTAACTGGTACGCGCCTTCGTACAGCGAAATCACTCATACGGTCTACTTCCTTGCTTTGGAACAGTGCCAGCTTTATTTTTCGGCTCCCACCGGAGCTTTTCAGGCGGGGAAGGAATACTACTCGACGGGAGTTAAACATATCCCCGGAGAGGAGTCGGAAAAGATTCTCCTGGCTTTTAACCTTGATACGGATTCGTTCGCGTGGAGATATCCGCAAACCGGGCAGGGACACTCCACCGGTGGTACGTTGAGCACCGCGGCCGGATTACTCTTCTTTGGAGATGACGCCGAATCTTTTGAGGCCGTCGACGCACGAACAGGCAAGCCTCTTTGGCATTTCAACACGGGACAGGCCATGAGCGCCTCGCCGATGACGTATGCGATCGACGGCAAGCAACATGTCGCAATCGCCGCGGGCACAGATATTTTCAGCTTCGCTTTACCTTGAGTCATGACTCATTCAACGTGGAGGAACGCATGCACTCGACCGTCACTCGTAGAAGTTTCGCTAGCCGCATCGCCGCAGCTGTGTCTGCTCTGGGATTGACCGGAGTGGTCTCGAAGCGGGCAACGGCGGAGGCAGACAGCGGTCAATCTGCCGTACAAAAATTGGATTACGATGGAAAGCCTGCCAGCGGGAAGCAGATGATCACTTCTCTTATCGTTCACAACGGGCTGATTTACATTTCCGGACAAGGCGCGAATGACGCGGGCAATGTTCAGGGAGCCGACATCACGAGCCACACGACGAAGGTGATGGATAATGTGAAGAAGCTGGTGGAAGCCGGCGGCGGAAGCATGGATAGCATTCTTCAGCTGACGGTTTATCTTGGCAACCTGGATTACTACGATGGAATGAACAAGGTTTTTAAGACCTATTTTCCGAACGGCGGTCCCGCTCGTACTACAGTCGCTGTGGCCGGTGTACCGGGACATTCTCTGCTGGAAGTTAATTGCATTGCGGCTGTGACGCGAAAATAAGACCAAGGAGTCTACGATGCGAATCAACCTGAATTGGGATCGGCGCAAATTCTTTGGGGCGATTGCCGCAGCAGTCGGCTCGCTGGCAGCACCGCGTCCTCTATTTTCGTCGAATAAGCCGGCGCGTTCAGCTGGAACGGTGACTGGCCTGGGTCACACGGGGAATCCTTACGAAGAGCTTGGCGTGACTACGGTCATTAATTGCGAAGGAACAATGACCATGCTCGGCGGTTCCCTGCCACACCCTGAACTCGAAGCCGTCATGAGCATGGCCGGCCGCCATTTCGTGAGTATTCCTGAACTCGAAGTGGCGGCTGGGAAACGCATCGCTGAAATGCTGAAACTTCCTGAAGGATATTCCGCAATCGTGACTTCGGGTGCCGCCGCAGCAATTCAATCCGGGCTCGCGGGAATTCTTACCGGCAGTAACGAAGCGCTCATTCGGCAACTTCCGGATCTCACAGGAATGAAATCAGAGGTGATCATTCAGAAATCCCACCGCAATCCATTCGATCACCAGTTGCGGTCGACCGGCATTAAGCTGATCGAAATTGAGACCCGGGATGAACTGAGCCAAACACTCAACGATCGTACGGCAATGATGCACTTCACGAACTTCGCAAACGCTGCGGGACAAATCAAAGTGGACGAGTGGGTCAAACTTTCCAAGCGATACAGCATACCCTGCATGATCGACGCGGCAGCCGATACTCCTCCTGTTTCCCATCTTTGGGACTACGCGAACATGGGCTACGACCTGATTACGTTCAGTGGAGGCAAGGCGATTCGCGGCCCGCAGTGCGCCGGATTGCTGATTGGACGAAGTGATCTTGTGGCCAACGCTTTGCTCAACAACTCCCCTTACGAAGACACAATTGGCCGTAGCCAAAAAGTTGGGAAAGAAGAGATCCTCGGGATGGTGAAAGCCCTGGAACTCTATCTCAACGAAGATCACGATGCGCTTACCGCTGAGTGGCAACAGAGGCTGCAAGGAATATCGCAGGAGATCACGAAGATTCCGGGGGTGAGTACGTCTTACTTCACACCGGATATCGCAAATCATGTTCCTCACATGCAAATCGGGTGGAATTCGCGTGTGACACTCACACCGCAAGAGGCTTCCAAGCTCCTTCGCGCCGGAACGCCCTCCATTGTGATGGGCAGTGGCGAAAACCATCAAGGCCTGGTAATGAACTCTTTCATGCTGCAACCTGGAGAAGACAAGATCGTGGCAGAAAAACTCTCGCAGGTTTTGCGCGCCCACTCCGCATGAAGCTGGCGCGAGCTGTGCTAGAGACGAAATTGGCTGACATAATCCGAACTGGGATATGAAACAAAGCCGCGTGCGTTGGGCTCTCGTGCAATGGCTGTTCGTGCTCAGCGCCGTTTCGTATCTCGATCGAGTAAATATCTCAATCGCCGGCGGGGCCATCGCCGATTCGTACCACCTCAGCAACGTTCAACTGGGCAAGGTCTTCGGCGCGATGCTGCTCGGATACGCCTTGTTTCAAACGCTCGGCGGAAGACTCGCCGATCGCTTCGGAGCAAGGCGTGTTCTAACCTTCGGGGTTATGTGGTGGGGAGTATTCACAGCCCTGACCGCGCTTGTCCCGGCAGGTATGCGAGGGGCGCTCCTAGTTTTCATCGGCGTCAGATTTCTTCTTGGAGCCGGTGAAGCCGTGATCTATCCTTCAGCCAATCAGTTCGTGGCGAATTGGATTCCCCTAGGGGAGCGCGGAATCGCAAATGGATGGATTTTCGCCGGCGTCGGAGCGGGCGCAGGGCTGACGCCGCCTCTAGTGACTTACATTTTGATTCATTACGGCTGGCGGACGTCTTTCTTCATATGCGCCTTGATCGGGTTCATCGCAGGGCTGATCTGGTTCCTGATCGCACGTGATTCGCCCGCAGATCACCCCCAAGTTTCCCCTTCCGAGCTGGCACTCATCCAATCCGGCCTGACAATCACAACTGACCGACCAAAATTCCCGTCTTTTGTACCTTGGGGCCGGGTATTTCGCAGCAAGGAAGTCTGGGCGATCACCGTCAGCTATTTCTGCTACGGGTACGTAGCCTGGATATTCTTCAGCTGGTTCTACCTTTATCTCGCAAAGGTGCGCGGCCTAGATTTACGTTCTAGCGCCAAATACTCCATGCTCCCGTTTCTGGCCATGTTAGTGGGATGTTTGGTCGGTGGCGTGATCAATGACCAACTCACGAAATGGCACAGCTTACGACTTGGACGTTGTGGAGTTGCGGCATTTGCACTTCTGTTGGCGGGCGTGTTCATCGCGTTCGGATCGCAGGTCGAAAGCGCCCGGCTTGCCAGCGTGATTCTGGCAGGAGGTGCGGGAGCTCTTTACCTGTCGCAAAGTTCTTTTTGGTCCGTGACGGCTGACATTTCGGGCGCATCGTCCGGTTCCGTTTCCGGGCTGATGAATACGGGCAATCAGATCGGGGCGGCAATCACCGCCATTCTGACTCCATGGATAGCCACCCGCTTCGGCTGGACCACGTCGTTTCTGGTTGCGACCGTACTGTGCGTCATAGCGGCGGCCAGCTGGTTGATTGTTGATCCCAAAAAGACTTTGGTTCGGCAAGCAGCTGATCCGGCGCGGAGCGCTGCCACATTCCAGCGGCATGAAATTGCTACTGATTGACGCCACTCGCCAGATACCCACCGTCGACCGCGAGCAGGGTCCCTGTGACGAAACTCGCAGCGTCAGACGCGAGGAAAACTGCCGCACCCACAAGCTCTTCCAATTCCCCGAAGCGCTTCATTGGGGTCCGGGTCAGGACTTCTTCTCCCCGCGGTGTTCCCATTAAGAGCTTCTCCGTGAGCGGGGTGCGGAAATATCCCGGTGCGATCGCATTCACGCAAATCCCGTATCGTGCCCATTCAATCGCAAGTGACTTTGTCAGAGATGCCAAAGCCGCCTTGCTTGCGCTATAACCAGCCACCTCAAAAAGTGCCAGAAAGGATCCCATGGATGCGATGTTGATGATTCGACCGTACTGGCGCTCGATCATGTGACTCCCGAACGCCTGGCAGGCCCGCAAGGCGCCCGTGAGATTTGTGTCGAGAATCCGATTCCAGTCGGCTTCGGAAAAATTCAGGGTTGGCGCACGTTGGTTGATCCCGGCACAGTTTACCAGGATGTCCACCTTGTGAAATGTCTGAAGTATAGCGTCGCGCAATACTTCCAGAGACTCACGATTGCTTACATCACTTGAGATTCGCAGCGAACGCTTGCCGAGACCCTCGATTTCGCCAGCAACGACGTTTACCAGGTCACCGCGCCGTGCGCTGGGGATCACATCCGCTCCGGCCCTGGCCAGACCGAGCGCCAGAGTCCTTCCAATTCCCGAAGTGCCGCCAATCACCACGGCGACTTTGCCATTCAATTCCAGTCGACTGTATCCCATAGTTCCTCGATCAATTGTGGAACTCCGCAGCACCATTAAGAATCCAATATGCAGATTTCATATTCTGCGCACCAGACCTTGCTCTGTTGCTTTCGTGTTGCGGATCAGCAGCAGCACCAGGAACATCCCTGCCAGCGGCACCAGCCCCGCAATGATCACGATGGGATCAAAAACGTGCGTGCCAGCCGCTTTTCGCACATCAGAAACGTGCCCTATCAATTCGAATGCGATAATCGTGCCAATTCCTGCTCCCGTTCCGCTCATGCCACTGACCGAGGCTACTGAGTCGCGATGGTAAATATCAGACGGTAGCACGTTCGCCATCGTCGTGAAAGATGCGTAACAGAACGTCGCAATCGCGAATAACAGCGTAATCAGGCGTAGATTGGTGGTGAGAATTGTTGGGATCAGGGTGGTCACTCCGATTCCACCGAATAGAATCACTGCCTTTCGGGCTCTGCTTACGGACCAGCCTCGCTTGATGAGATAACCAGAGAGGCCACCACCAATGAAGCTTCCAAGGTCCGCCGCAAGAAAAGGAATCCAGACTGCGATCAGTCCGTTCCGCAGCGCAATGCCTTTTGCGACGAGAAAGATCGGAAACCAGTCCGTCACAAAGAACCAGACAGGATCCGTAAAGCTCTTGGCGATAATGGTCCCCCAGGTTTGAGGGAGTTTCAGCAATTGGCTCCAGCTCAGGGAAGCTCCGGTAGCGGCTGCTTGAGACAGCTCGACGTTCTCTTCCCCGGCGGCAATGGTCTGCAATTCGTGCGCTCCCAAGCGCGGGTGAGATTCCGGCGGGTAATACAGCCACCGCCAGGCGATCAACCATAAAAGTCCGAATACTCCAGGAATGCCGAATGCTGGACGCCAACCCCACCGAAAATAGATCGGCAACACGATAAAGGGTGCAACGGCGCCACCGATCGATGATCCGCTGTCAAAGAATGCCGTGGCGATTCCGCGCTCGGCTTTCGGAAACCACTCCGAGACGGCTTTTGTGGCGGCTGGCCAGTTTGCAGACTCTCCTGCACCCAGCAAAAGCCGCATCGCCGCGAAACTTTTAAATCCACGAGCGAGGGGGGTAAACAGAGATACCAACGAATAGAATGCGACACTCAGCGTAAGTCCGCGGCGCGTCCCGATGCGATCCATGAGCCTTCCACACAAGGTCTGTCCAATGGAATATGCAATTCGAAAGGCGATAACGAGATTGGCGTAATCGGTGTTGCTCCAGCGGTATTGGGACTTCAGAAACGGAGCCAGCAGTGACAGGCTCTGCCGGTCGATGTAATTGATGATGGTGGAGGCAAATAACAGGCCGCAAATCCACCAGCGCAATCCATGAATTGGGTTCCGCCGCGCTCGTTTAGCAGGAAATGCCATGTCAGTGGAGAGCTACGCCTTGATCGTCACTTGCCCATGATCCTGAATGGCTTTTTGCAGCTCGCGGTTCAGCAGCGAAGCCGAAGGCGCGTCCAGGTAAATCGTTGAATTTGGATGCTGCCTAAGAATGGACGCAGGATGCATGGGAGTAACGCTCCCCTCGAAGCAATCTCTTATGGCCTGTGCTTTGCGTCTGTCGGGGACGACCGCCAAAACTTCCCTTGCTTTCAAAATCTGCCGAGCGGACATGGAGATCGCATGGGTTGGAACCTGGGAGATGTCAGAAAACCAAGCTTCGCCCACTTGTTGCCGACGGCAAGCCTCATCGAGAGTGACGATAATATACGGATCGTCCGTCTGGAAATCTGCAGGAGGATCGTTGAAAGCAATATGGCCGTTCTCACCTATACCAAGAAACGCGATGTCGATTGGTGCGGAAGCCAGCGCCGCACCGATGGTGCGAACAACTTTGGAGGGAGTGGGATCGTCTCCGGCAAGCAGGTGGTAGTTCTTGATTCCAGTTTTTTGGATCAATTGTTCCAGCAGCATCTTCCGAAAGCTCCCCGGATGAGTGACTGGCAGACCGATGTATTCATCGAGATGAAATGCCTCGACCATTTGCCAATCAATGTTCGGCATTTTTGTCAGCGCGCCCAGGAATTCGAGTTGGGAAGCAGCTGTGGCCGCAACGATGCGCGCTCGTCCTTGTCTAGAAATTGCGTTGCGGATGGCCGTGGCGGCCTGTTCCGCTGCGGCCTGCCCCAATGAGGCTTTGTCCCGGAATACGCGTATCAACATGGCCCAGGCGAACTCCTGCCGTTGGTCGTGAAAGGCAAATTATACAAACCCGCTTCGCCTCAATATCAAAATCAGTGAAGGACTTTCATCTTGTGAAAAATGTTGCTCCTGCTATGGCATAGAGGCCGTGGTTTGTTGTATCAATGCATGTTTATGCGACGTATCGTTGCGATTGCATTTTCGGCCTTGCAATTCTTTTTTTCTTTTCCTTCCGGAGCTCAAACCGTCACGGTCGATACGACTCATGTGGTGAATACGTTCCGTCCGCAGTATGCCCTCGGGTCGACGGTAGACCGCGTGCCCAGCAACGCAACCGACACGTTCTTCCGTCCTGACCAAGTTAAGCAGATACTCTCGGCGGGATGGGGAGTGATCAGCTATCGGCAGAATACAGATCTGTTCGTACAAGCATGGCACTGGAATCCCAAGGGCAAGTGGAGCGATCCCGCGGGCAAAGGATACTTCGTCGGCGACTCCAATCCGACGCAGGAACAGATCCGTCATTCTTACGGGTATTCCTTGCCACATCGTGGATTCACCCGCAATGGCGGGACTGAATTTGATGGCTTTTCACGCCTGGATGACGGCAGCAACGACACCTATTGGAAGAGCAATCCTTATCTCACAAAAGGTTTCACCGGGGAAGATGACTCACTTCACCCCCAATGGGTGGTGATTGACTTCGGGAAGAGACTGGGCGTCGACGCAATTCGAATTGCGTGGGCTGAACCTTACGCTCGCGAGTACAAGGTACAGTACTGGGTCGGTGAGGGCGACGCCATGGACGAACCGCTCAAGGGTGAGTGGAAAACATTTCCTTCTGGCTCGATTGCTGACGGGAAAGGCGGAACAAACACCTTACCGCTGAACGGTTCTCCCGTAGAAACCAGATATCTCCGTATTCTGATGACCGATTCGTCTAACACTTGCGATACGCATGGCTCGGCGGACAAACGAAATTGTGTTGGCTACGCCATACGAGAACTGTACGTTGGGAGAATGGAGGGTAGTGAGTTTCATGACCTGATGCACCATTCTCCCGATCAGAAGCAGACACTTACCTACTGCTCCTCGGTAGACCAGTGGCATGAACCGTCTGACCTGTATGTTGCACCGGATCGAATGGAATCCGGCGATCAGCCCGGCTTTGATCTCTTTTTCACGAGTGGCATAACGCGCGGTCTTCCGGCGATCATCCCGATCGCGATGCTCTACAGCACACCCGAAGACGGCGCGGCGCAGATGACGTACATCAAACAGCGCGGCTATCCAGTCTCATACATCGAGATGGGCGAAGAGCCTGACGGACAGTACATGCTGCCGGAAGATTACGCTGCCCTGTATCTGCAGTTCGCCGCTGCACTCCATCGCATCGATCCGAATTTAAAATTGGGCGGTCCTGTTTTTGAAGGGGTCACGGAGGATATCAAGGCTTGGCCAAATGCCCAGGGGCAGACTTCCTGGCTCGGCCGGTTTCTGGATTATCTGAAAGCTCACGGCAGATTAAATGATTTGGCTTTCATGTCGTTCGAGCACTATCCGTACGATGGCTGCGACACCCCCTGGGAGGATCTCTACCAGGAACCCGAATTAATCATGCACATCATGAAGGTCTGGCGGAACGATGGACTTCCGCCGGGCATTCCGTTGCTGGATACCGAAACGAATGATCATGGCGGCGAAGCGGCTGTAGATATTTTCGGCGCCCTGTGGCTCGCCGACTCGTTCGGAGGCTTTCTGACTGCAGGCGGACAATCCACGCACTACTATCACGACTTGCCTTATTCTCCTCCGCATCCCGCATGTGCCAATAGCTGGGGAACTTACCACATGTTCATGGTGGATGATCACTATCAGATTCGCCAGAGAACTTCTCAATTCTATGCGGCCCAGCTTCTGACCCAGCACTGGGTGCAACCCATTGATGCCGAACATAGTCTCTATCGGGCATCAAGCGATGTACGAGATGAACAGGGACACACGCTCGTCACCGCCTATCCATTGTTGCGGCCGGATGGGAAGTGGTCCGTTATGCTAATCAATAAGGACCATGACCACTCGCATACTGTCCGAATTTTATTTAGGGGCAGCAGCAATGACAGAGGCTTCTCGGGAAGTGTCACCATGCTTAGTTTCGGCAAGGCTCAATACCGATGGCACCCCGCTCGAAAGAAAGGCTATGCCAAACCTGATGATCCTCCCGTAGTTCGTGCGGTTCAGGCAAATCAACAAACGATGTTTGAGCTGCCGGCCGCATCGTTAACAATCTTACGTGGAAGCGTGAACTAGCATACTCGTGATGTTTTTTGGTTTAAGCACAGTACTTTGCGATACTTGTAAGGTCGTCAGAAGCACCAACCGCGAATAATCTGAGGAATATAGGTCGGCATGGTAAAGCTTCCGATCAAGCCAAAGCGCGATTGTATGTGGGATCTTGTGAGCCTGGGCGAGGTAATGTTGCGCCTCGACCCAGGAGATCGTCGTATTTCTACGACTCGGCAATTTTGTGCTTGGGAAGGCGGTGGTGAATACAACGTCGCGCGGGGCCTGAGGCGCTGTTTCGGAATGGATACGGCGATCGTTACAGCACTCGCTGACAATGCCGTCGGTCGATTGCTTGAAGATTTGATGTTGCAAGGCGGTGTCAGCCAGAAGTATGTCCGCTGGCTACCATTTGATGGAGTCGGCAGATCAATGCGAAACGCCCTCAACTTTACCGAACGTGGCTTTGGCCTGCGCTCCGCCCTCGGCTGTTCTGATCGCGGCCATACAGCAACTTCTCAGATCAAACCCGGCGAGATCAATTGGGAACAAATTTTTCGAAAAGATGGAACCCGCTGGTTTCACACTGGAGGAATCTTCTGCGCGCTATCCGAGACAACTCCAGTGGTGGCGGAAGAAGCGATGCAAGCTGCGAAACGCGCTGGAACCATCGTCTCCTATGATCTGAATTACCGGCCATCTCTTTGGAAGTCTATCGGAGGAAAAGCAAAGGCGCAGGAGATCAACCGTCACCTGATGCCCTTGGTTGATGTTCTGTTCGGCAATGAGGAGGACTTTACGTCCGCGTTGGGCTTTGCGGTGCCGGGTCTGGATGATCATCACTCACAACTCGAAAGCGCGGGTTTCAAGAGCATGATTGAAAGTGTCGTCAAGCTGTATCCGGATATCGCTTTGATAGCCACCACGCTTCGCCACGCCAAAACTGCGACCATAAATGATTGGGGAGCGATATGTTTTTGCGAAAACCGCTTTTACCAGGCTCCTACGCGCGAAAATCTTGAAATCTACGATCGCATTGGCGGAGGCGATTCCTTCGCGTCGGGCCTCATTTATGGAATTCTGACCGGCCAAGACCCTCAGTGGTCGCTCGAATGCGGCGTAGCGCATGGAGCACTCGCCATGACCACCCCTGGCGATACAAGCATGGCCACGCTGGCCGAAGTAAAGCAAACCATGGCTTCGAAGACTTCGCGCATTGAACGATAGTCGCAAAATCACCAACGGAAACAAGATGACCATTGATGAAGTAACTCGACGAATCGGAGAAGCTGGCATCGTCGCTGTTATTCGTGCACAAACGATTGAGATCGCGAATCGCGCGGTACAGGCGGTCTGCGCCGGCGGAATCGCCATTGTCGAGATCACGATGACGGTACCCGGGGCAGTCTCGATCATTGCCGAACTTGCTCAGCAACACAAGAACGACGGCATTCTCATTGGAGCGGGTACGGTCACAAGTCCGCCAGAAGCTGAGTTATGCGTCGGTGCCGGAGCCAAGTTTCTGGTCAGCCCTGGGACTTCACCACAGGTTCTGGCAACCGCACACAAAGCGGGAATTCTGGCAATTCCGGGCGCACTTACTCCTACTGAGTTGATGACAGCACAAGAACATGGCGCGCGTGTGATTAAGATTTTTCCGTGCGGAAACGTCGGCGGTCCCAAGTATTTGCGCGCATTGAGAGCCCCTTTCCCCGATGCCAGATTGATCCCCACGGGTGGTGTAACCACGGCAAATGCGGCCGAGTTCATTGCTGCGGGTGCATTTGCACTGGGCATCGGAGCGGACCTGGTCGACACCGTTGCTTTACGGGAAGGAAGAACGAACAAGATCACTGCAGCAGCGCACGACTTAGTACGTGTAGTCACCGCCGCTCGCTCAGCAGAGGCAACGATTCCTGCCAAGACTTAATCGCGAGCGATATGCCTCCGCCTGTTATTCCGCTGTTGGCATGTTATAACGGAAAGGATATTGAGGAGTCATGAGTGAACCCGTCGTCCTGTTTGTACTGGCTCAGGCAGACACTTTTAGTCGTCTTCGCTTTGGCATTTCTTCCCACTCTAGCCTTTTCTCAAGCTGATGGGTCACCAATTAGCGGTGCGCAGAATTCTGGAACAAACACTCAAGCTGACTCTCCGCAGCGCAAAGCAAATGACAATGCGCCAGACGCGGGGCAACGCCCAAGCACATGCGGGCTCACACGTCTTCGGGAATGCCTCAAGGATGTAGGCCACGATCAGATCGGCATCTGGACAAGTCCGTTGCGGCTTTCACCAAAAGATGCGTATTGGCTCGTGCCATTTGCGGGGGCAACCGCGGTCACCCTGCATTATGACGCTCAGGCACAGCAAAATTTGGGAGTTGATAAAACCAGGACAAATGCGAGCGACATTTTCTCCAACGCTGTCCTCTACGGTTCGCTGGCCGGCGACGCCGGCCTTTACTTTCTGGGTAATACAAGACATGATACCCACCTTTCCGAGACAGGCCGCCTCGGCGCCGAGGCGGTAGCTGACGCCGCCATTGTCTTTCAGGGGCTGAAACTTGTGGCGAATCGGCAGCGTCCCAACGAGGGCAATGGCCAAGGCGGCTTTTGGCCGCACGGAACACGCTCTTACGAATGGAATGGCTCGTTCCCGTCCGGACATGCAACTACAATGTTCGCCCTCGCACGTGTCATCGCCGATGAGTATCCGAGCAGGCGGGTTGAGTTCGCTGCTTACGCCCTCGCCTTAGCTGTAAGCACCAGTCGTGTAACGGCACGCGTGCATTTTCCTTCCGACGTCCTTGTGGGAGGCACTTTGGGGTATCTGATCGGCGGTTACGTGGTGCACCACCATGCCACAAAGGACGGTTCCCCCGCCCTGTTGCTGTCCCCTATGTTCGAGCGCTCCACCCGCACCTGCGGAGCAGAACTCGAGTTTTCACCTGAAAGAATGCGATTCGACAAAGTAGGGAGAATCATCAATCGCATGGAACGGGGACAATAAGAATCTAGCCGATCTAATCCTTAATATTCTATTCGCCATATCTCGCAGAAGTTCCCTGTGCCAATCCGACCGACCTGTTGAACACGCGACCCAAACGTTCGGCGACCCAATACCGCCACCCAACCCATACAATGAATTCATGAATTCCCTGTCGCATCGAGTGGCGCTGGTCACTGGTGCCAGCCGCGGCATCGGAGCTGCGATCGCTATTGCCTTGGCTCGCTCTGGTGCCCATATCGTTGTCAACTTCCGCGAGCGGGCCGATGCTGCGAACACCGTTTGTAACGAAATCATCAGGATGGGCCAGAGAGCAATAGCGGTGCAGGCCGACGTTTCAGTTGCCGCCGACGTAAAGCGAATGGTTGCGAAGATTGAGACCGACCTTGGCCGCATCGATATCCTAGTGAATAATGCAGCAATTGCCCGTCCCCGCAAGCTGGAGGAAATCACGGAGGCGGAATGGGATGAAGTACTGCGAGTTAATCTCAAATCGGTGTTTCTCGTAACGCAGGCAGCAGTCGCCGGAATGCGCGAAAGAAGATGGGGACGCATCATTAACCTCTCCTCGGTTGCCGCACAGACAGGGGGCGCCGTCGGAGCCCATTACGCAGCCTCCAAGGCCGGGATCATAGGGTTGACGCGCTCGTGTGCTTCGGCCTTCGTCAAAAGCGGCATTACCGTAAACGCCATTGCTCCCGCTCTAATCGAAACTGAGATGGTAACCAGCAATCCGAATGCAAGCCCGGCCATGATTCCGATGGGACATTTCGGTTCCGTCGACGATGTGGCCTCGATAGCGGTAATGCTCGCCACGAACGAGTACATGACCGGACAGACCGTCTCGGTTAATGGCGGTTGGTACATGAGTTAGATCCGCCCTCGGGAAGCCGCCAGAGATAGTCCTGTGTCCAATTACAGTAAAAGTAGTTCTCCTTCCCAGGGATCTCAGCGGAAGGACTTCGCCTGACACTCTGCCGCGAAACTGGCTGGCGGCCAGACTTCGCCGTTGCGTCCGAAGAAAGTTTAACTTCGCTACGAACTTCTTTTGTTCCCAATCGCACTCTGTACCAGACTTACCGCAAGCAACGGATCTTCCACTTCCACGATCAGTTCGTTGTATTGTTCATCGTGGAGTTCGATCACAATCGTCTTTTCCGGATGATGCACATCCCAGAAGACGCGCTTCCCGTCCTGGTAGAACGTTCCCGCAGTGATCACTCCGGGAAGATTCGTTCCCGGCATACGCAGGCCGTGAAACCATCCGCGAGCAATCTCCGCATCGGCACGAACTCCCGCCACGTGCGCGAGCGGCACTTCCAGCGTGCTTTTCAGCGCCCAAAGCTTGTCGGCTCCGCAAACATGCAGCATGAGCTTCCCGTCATTCACCGAGACCTCAACCATATTTACTCCGACCCCTTCTGTCCGGCACGAAAGGTGGTCCACGGGCCGGCTTTCATGTCGCGCAGCAGCGGCTTTTGCCAGGAATACTCAGGATGCTTCTCGAGAAAGCTGGCAGCGAGAAAATCCTCTCCACAGGGGTGTCCGGCGCGCGCGACAAAACTCATCTTCGCCGCCATGGCGCTATCGGTTGCCTTCCCCTGCACCGCTCCGCCGGGATTGTAAGGATCCCATCCCCATTCCTTTATTCCTCGCGGAGACACGTCCACGTGACCACACAGCGAACGCTCGTCCCCTTGAGGTTTTTCCGACGCATTCTTTTCGAAGCTATCGACGTGGTCCGCCAGATAGCGTTCGGCAAAAGCGACGTCAATATTTCCTTTCGCCTGCTGCACCATTTCGTCGCCCCGCACATGCCGCGCGTTGGGAGAAGATGACATATCATTCGGATCGAACGTGGTTTCCTCGCGAATCACTTTAGGATCGCGGGCAAAATTCGAACTGACGAAGTATCCGTCTTTCGTCCGCCACAACGGAGTGTTTTTCAGTCCCAGTTCCAGATAGGCGATCTCCCCGGTTTTACGGTCGCCGATCAGCCAGTCATTGGCGTAGCCGCCATTGTTTCCGTCTTTGATGATGCGGACGTAATCGTCAATGCTCCGGGCGTACTGCAGCGCTTTGCGCGACCGCATAAACTCGGGCTTTCCGTTCGGATCCCAGCCTTCGAACTGCGTGATGGTCGTCTCGGTAATCATGATGCCCGCCGAGTTCACTCCGAAGTCGTCATCGCTGGTGATGACACCCGGAAAGCCGTCCATGAGGATGCGCTGCCCATGCTGGGGAACGATGTCGAAGATAACGACCCAGCGCTCCCCGGCAAGGTAGCTCGTCCAATTGTTGTGGGCGATCACGATCTTGTGGTCCTTTGTGTAATTGCCGGTTGCGATGAACGCGCTGCAGTTGCCCGGAGCCTTCAGTCCCGGAGGATTCGCCGATTTCTGCTGCTTGTTCAACCAGGGAAGGTAGTAATCGGCCAACTCTTCGAAGGCATTCAGCGCCACGATATCGTAGAGATCGAGCGCCACGCCATGAGCCCGGACGCCGTCGGTAATGCCTTGCAGTTCCTGCTGATATTCCGCATCAATGTGCGGCCATAACATCTCGCGGGCCGCGTTGCGAAAGAACTCCCAGCTTTTCCCGGATTCATGCGTATCGAACAGTTTGATCGCGGCGAAAGAGTCGGCAATTTCCGGCGCGAGCAGATATCCATGCTGAAAACCGATATCCGCCGGAGTTCCTTCCAGGTGAACGTAAGTCCATCCGCCCTGCTGGAATCGATAGGCCTTCTGCAGCCGAGGATTGGCGGCGCTGTCGTTATGCTGGGCAACACAGAATGCTGCCGCCAACATCAACGTAAGACAAACAAAGGCAAAGACGCGGAGCAGGCGTGTGGCGTACATGAAATCTCCTTGGATGAGCCCTGACCGAAACGCCAGCCATTCTAGCCCACGAGCCGCCTATCCGTCGGTGTTTTTGGGCAATAAAAAAGCCGGAATGCCATTTAGCATTCCGGCTTTAGCGGGTATTCACTCAGGAGTTATCGTCCATGTCCACCACCACCAAAGCCTCCGCCGTGGAAGCCACCGCCACCGTGAAAACCACCGCCATGGAATCCGCCTCCGTGGAACATCCCTCCACGGCCACCAAAGCCACCGGAGCGAAACGCCGATCCGGCGTGGAAGGCGCCGCGGGCAGCACCCCGCCCTGTATAGACACCGTGCGCGTAGCCGTGGTTGAGTGCGTAGTGATTGGTTCCACCCCAGGCATGGACATTGGTTGCGCTAAACGTGTGCGGGTAATGTCCAACGTAGATCGGAGCCCGGTGAACCCAGCCCGGTGAATAGAATCCCCAGCCGAACGGGCTGTAGAAGATGCCATCCATCGGCATGAACGTATATGCAGAGAAGAACGGGTTCCAGCACCACCCACCCAATCCCATGCCCCAGCCAGCTCCATACCATCCAGGCCCGTACCATCCCGCTCCCCAGCCTCCGCCATACCAACCGTCCATGGCATAGTTCTGGGCAGAATCGATGTTGGCTTCCGCCAGGTAATCTGACCGTAAGCTGCTCCACTTGTACAGGTCGCCGTCTTCGTAATCCTTCTTATCGAACGAGACCGCCTTCACTTTCGCCTGATCAGTAATTGGGATCTCGTGTCCACCCTTGAGTACCGCTTTTTTGTCATTCTCTAGTACCGCCGCCTTGCCGTCGAAGACACGAATGACATTCTGATTCAAGTTGAAATCGTACAATCCTGCCTTCAGCAACCGCGTCACCGAATCGCCGGCCTGCACGCGGATGTCGTTCTGTTTGTAAATATCGTCTACTTCAATAATGATGTGACCCTGTTGCAGGTCCAATGCGGTATTGGTCAAGCTGTTTGCCACCATCTTGACCGAAGTGTTGCTACCGACTCGCAGAAACACGCCCGGTGTCAGCAGCAATTCAACTTTTCCGTCCTGAGTGTTCAGAGTCTGGCCGACCTGCAAGGCATCGTGGCCGACCGACTGGGACGTGAGCGATTGATCGCCAAACTGGGCTTGTCCCTCAAGGTAGTTCAGAGTTCCAGGCAGCGCTGAATGTGTGTCCGTGGTCGAAGCCCATGCGGGCACAAATAGAACTGCTGCCAGGAACAAGCTGCACATGATGCAGAGTACTTGTACCCTCGACAGCTTCATGGAAGTCCTCCTGATGAATCCCCTATAACCCTTCGTTTCTAACCAATTCATTAGATGTTTGTAGTTGGCTGCACGATGCCAGCGCAGGTCTTGATATATCAAAGGTTTAGAAGGACACTCTGCTCGGGAGGCTAACCGCAAGGGTTAATCAGCCTGGTTAAATGTCGGTGCGCTGCTCAGGATGCCGCCGCAGGTACCAGCAGGGCGCATCCCCCCCATGCGGAAAAAGAGAATTCACGCAGGTTTGTTCCTGCGGCGGATCAAAGATGTATTCGGTCTTGTTTCCCTTCTCACCCACCGCGTAATAGTGCCTCACGGTTACCGATCCGTACGGATTCCTTCCTGAGGCAATGCGAAGCTGGAGAATTCCGTAATCGGCGACGAACGTCACCGCAGCCAATCCGGCAATGGCAATCACACTCAGGAGCAGGACTTTACGGAGCGTCTTGATCAGCGGCACTGGCCCGTTTGCGCTCATCGCAGTGGATTATAAGCTCCGATTCTGCCCCTCGCCCAGCCTCCGCGTTGACATTTGCCCTGTTCCACTGCAAACTACTCAATTCGCCGGGAAATGCATCTGCCTAGCACCCTGCTGGATGGCGCCAGGCAAATTGCCTCCCGATTGAAAGCCGTCTCTTCGTCCATGGCCATGACCGAGCAACGCTTGTCTTACACGCTGGATTCCACGCTGGAGACAGTAGACAAAGCGGAAGAGAGCGCTACGCGCTTTGCCTCCCATCTCGGGTTCCCTGAAGACGAAGTCATGCAGATTTCGATGGCCGTCCGTGAAGGAGCGGTTAACGCTGTGCTTCACGGCAATGCCTATGCTCCGGAAAAAAAGGTAATGCTGGCCTTCGAACACACAGCCGAGGGCATGGTCGTAACCATTCGCGATCAGGGTCAGGGCATCGATTTGAGCAAGATTCCCAATCCTCTGGCGCCGGAAAATCTGCTCAAAACTTCCGGGCGCGGCATTTTTCTCATGCGCTCGTTTATGGATGTAGTGGAGATTCGCCCGTCTCGGACGGGCACCGAAGTGAAATTGATCAAGCACGTCCCCGGCTCATCCGGGGGCGGCAAGGAGGCTTCTCAGTGACAATGAAGGTAGGAACTCGACAAGTGGATGGAGTGGCAATCGTGGACTGCAGCGGGCGCATCACGCTCGGCGAAGGCAGCGTGATCCTGCGCGACACCGTGCGCGATCTGCTCTCCAAGGGGCACAAGAAAATCCTTCTCAATCTGGCGGATGTGAACTATATCGACAGCTCCGGGATCGGCGAACTGGTCAGCGCCTTCACCACTACCAAAAACCAGGGCGGCGAACTGAAACTCCTCAAACTGACCAAGAAAGTGAACGACCTGCTGCAGATCACCAAGCTCTACACCGTTTTCGACGTGAAAGACGACGAAGCCGCTGCTGTAAAGTCATTCAAATAATCACCGCCAATTAAAGTTATCCGAGGAACTGGAACCTCCAGTTCCTCGTCTGCTTTTGTGCATAACTTCTCTTGTCCAGCCGATCCATTTCGGAACAGCACCCGATTTTTCCTTGCATCATCACAGACTGCATGGTTCAACCCTTCATAGAATGACCGACAAGGAAAATCTATGAGCCTCCGTGGTTCGCCACTATCCTGGGCAGCACTCTTCCTGCTGCTGCTTCCGGCCACTCTGCCTTCGTACGCCTCTGATTGCGTTTCAATCTCTGAAGCAACAAAGCACGTAGGGGAAGTGAAATGCGTCGAGGGTAAGGTCGTTCGCGTGCAGGTCGGAACGGCCGGCGTCCATTATCTGCATTTCTGCGAAGACCAGGCAGCATGCCCGTTTTATGTGGTTGTGTTCCCGCACGATTTGAAAGATGTCGGAGACGTTCGCCGCTTTGCGGGGCGCGAGATTCAGATTCGCGGCATGCTCAAACTTTATGACGGCCGTCCCGAAATCATTTTGAGCCGCATCAGTCAGGTCACCGGTGGAGCAGCGATGATTCCGCCGCTTCCGAAGAACTATGACGTTGAATATCGCGGGCACTACAGCGCGGGCAGATTCCGCCCCAGCAAGAGACCAAAATCGACTAAGGCCACGCCCTCGCCCACAGCTACCTATGGCTACGACGTCGAGAGCGGCAATCCCGACTAGACCATGCCCTTCCTCAATTCGTCCAAAGGATACTTCGTCCCACGCCACACAATCCCCTCATGCCACAGCGTAAGCGACATCGAACGCAACAGCGTGTAGATGAACAGTACTGCTCCAATGGGATGCACGAAGAAGTAATACGCCGGAACACCTGATCTACGCGAGATTCCGATGTACACCCCCAATATCGACGCCAGTGCCACCGCGAGGGGCAAGCGCTCCCATCCCCGCGCCAAGAGAATCCCTATAAACGGCAGCAGATTCAAAAACAGCAAAGCAATCGCCGACAGCACCGTACGCGGCCATTGAAACGAGAGCACGGCGAAGAAGTTCTTGGTCAGATTATTCACCACCCCCATCGCGCCTTTCGCCCAGCGGATCGAGATCAGGTCTCCGCCAAAAACATTTCGCTGTGCGAAACCAGCATTCTTGACCACTTTTCCCAGCTTCATGTCGTCCAGCACTTCCATGCGCAGCGCCTCATACGTTCCGACCGCCTCATAAACGCTGCGGCGCACCAGGTTAAATGCTCCGACCCCCATGTAATCATCAGTGTTCGGGTCCGCCACCTTCCACGGACGATGTCCAAACATAAACATGGTTTGGAAAAACGCAATCATCATGAATTCTCCCGGAGTTTTCATGATCATCTGTGGAAACAGGACTAAGTGATCGGCATGCTCCGCCTCCGCGTAGGACAAAGCTCGCCGCAATGAATCCGGTTTGAAGATCACGTCCGCATCGGTGAACAACAGCCATTCGCCACTTGCGTCATTGGCTGCAGTCCACATGGCATGCGTTTTGCCCAGCCATCCCGGGGGCAGTTCGTCATGATGAACAACCCGAAGCATGTTTGTTCGCGTAGCAATGTTCCCGCTGCCGAGAGCAGCTTCCCTCAGTTGCGAAGCTTGCCCCATTCGCTCAAGGATTTCGCCGGTACGATCCGTGGATCGGTCGTTCACCGCGATCACTTCGTAATGATCGTAATCGAGTTTGAGCAGCGACAGCAGTGCGGCCTCAACCGTCTCTTCTTCATTTCGCGCCGGAACAATGATGGAGACCTTTGGGTTCCCGCCCGGGCGGACAGGATTTCGATTCCACTCCGGGCGCGACACGTCGGCAACGTGCGGCATCCCGATGGCCGCATCGACAATCCGGGAAAGCCAGGCCAGCGCCAGAACGGTACCGGCAATCCAAAAAAAGTACTGCATGCCGGCTACGCCTTTCCCACTTCGCGAGGAGCGCTTTCCAGATTCACTTCCGGAGCAAACTTCATCCCGTAGAAAAGTATCGCGGACGAAATCACCATGGCAATAATCGGCAGCACGAACGCCCTCTGCAGCGAATGCTTATCGGCAACCCAGCCCATCATCGTCGGCGAAGGCACATCACCCAGAATGTGGATGATGAAAATATTCACCGCAATTCCTGTAGCTCGAATGTGCGCGTCAACCGAATTGATCACCGCAGCATTCAGGGGCGCCGTATTGAGCAGGAGAAAGAAGGCCGCAACCGCGATCGCCGGGATCATCATCCGTCCCTTGGAGAACAGTGCGACAATCATGACGGGAACCCCGATCAACATGCTCGCGGCAGACACCAGATAATACGCGCTCTTGAAGCGGCGCAATAGGCGGTCTCCCAGCCAACCGCCGGCCAGCGCGGCGAGAATTCCATCGATCACAATGATGATGCCGAAGGTGAAGTTCGCAGACTGCAGAGTGTAGTGGCGCTCGCTGTAGAGAAATTGCGGCATCCAGACCTGAATCCCGCCCAAAGAAAAGGTCATGGCGGCCATGCCGAGGGTCGAAGTCAGGAAAGCCATGTTGCGCGACAGTCCCAAAACCGTTGCTCGCTCTGGCGTTTGCTTCAGCGAATCAAACTGGCCGCGCTCCGGCTCCCTCAAGAATAAGACCGCCAGCGCCAGCAAAAACCCGGGAGCGGCTGCGATGTAGAACGGAAAGCGCCAGCCATGCCCCGGCGCGAGGTTTCCCCCGAGAAGGTACCCCGCCGCCGATCCCACCGGAATCGCCAGATAAAAGATACCGAGAATCCGTCCCCGCTTTTCCTCCGGAAACAGATCGGCGACGAATGTCGGTGCGATCGTGACGAATGTAGCTTCGCCGATCCCAACCAGCGTGTGTCGAATCAACAACTCGGTATAGGTGTGCGTTACTGCCGTGAGCAGCGTGAGACCGCTCCAGAAGATGGCTCCAATAACGATAATCAGTTTGCGGGAATAGCGATCGGCAAGCGGGCCGATGAAAGGAGCCGCCACCATGTAGAAGCCGAGAAACGCGCTGGTCAGGTATCCGAGTTGCGCATCCGACAAATGAAATTCGTTTTGTACCAGCGGCTGAACCGCAAACAGCACATTGCGGTCCACATAGTTCAGCAGGTTCAGCGCCGTCAGCACCGCCAGCGCCGTCCAGGGATGGACTTTTGTGGAATTCACGCTCGGGCGAATATAGCACGCCGAAATCTGTTACCTGTGGTGATTCCCGCCCTCCGGGCGTGGCCAGCGCGCAATTACCGTGGTCGAAATCCCTCCCCGCGGACGGAATTCCCCCTTCACTTCTGCCCATACCGGCTGCGCCCAATGCGCTACATCATCCAAGACGCGATTTACGATATTTTCCTGAAAAATCCCAAGATTCCGATAACACTGCAGGTATTCTTTCAGGGACTTCAGTTCCATACACAGCTTATTCGGCATGTACCGGATCGTGATCACGCCAAAGTCGGGTAGCCCGGTTTTTGGGCACACGGAGGTGAACTCCGGGTCGTCAATGACGATTTCGTAGCCCGGAAACTGGTTCGGCCAGGTCTCAATTTCAGGAAACTTCGTGTCCAAACCCGCAGCCGCATGCTCGGGCGTGTAACGGGGAGCGTTCGACATGCATTTATTCTATCGGTACAGGCATAAAGACCAAAGTGTCGTGCCCTGACTCCTCGGCATCTATATACGCAACCGCGAGGATATCCACCCGGCAGCAGGCCAATGATAAATTGTTAGTTGTAGCATTGCCTGTCGTACTCTGAAAGAAAACAGGTTGGCGTCGACAAACAATTCGAATGGCGCTGGGTCGCGGCGCTGGCTGTGGATCACGCTCGGCCTCGTTCTGGCCGCCATCATCATTTCTTTTTCCCTCCGCCATGGCGCCATCCGGGTTCGCACTGTCACCGTTCACCGCGGCAACATTCAATCCCTGATCTCAACCAACGGCAAAGTAGAGCCAGTACAGAACTTTGAGGCTCACTCCCCCATCGCAACCACAGTCCATCGCATTCTGATCAAGGAAGGCGACCGCGTGCGCAGGGGACAATTGCTGCTCGAACTTGACGATTCCGATCTTCGCAGCCAAGCCGCTCGGGCACAGTCACAAATCAAGTCGGCCCAGGCCGATGAAAGCGCGCTCTCGAAGGGTGGAACCCAGGAAGAGGTTCTGACTCTTGATACCCAGCTGAAAAATGCCCGTACCGCTCAGGACGTCGCCCAACGCAATCTCGACGCCCTCAAACGTCTGCAGCAACAAGGTGCCGCGTCCCCGGGAGAAGTCAAGCAGGCCGAAGACAATCTGCAACGCGCCCAGGCCGATTTGAGCCTGCTGCAACAGAAGCAGAAGAATCGCTACTCGCCACCCGAAGTCGCCAAGGTACAAGCCGAAAACTCCCAGGCGCAAGCCGCGTATGCGGCCGCCGAAGATGCCCTCGCGCGCTCCAACGTGCGCGCCCCTTTCGACGGTGTGGTTTATTCCCTTCCCGTCAAGCCGGGCGCATTTGTGCAAACCGGAGATCTGCTCTTGCAGGAAGCCGATCTCACCCACGTCGTGGTTCGAGCTTACGTTGACGAGCCTGATATCGGCCGTCTCACCAAAGGACAACAGGTTCAGGTCACATGGGACGCTTTGCCGGACCGCACATGGGATGGAGTTGTCAGCACCATTCCCACCGTGGTCAAGCTGCACGGTACCCGAAACGTCGGAGAAACCACCTGCACAATCAATAACAGCGATCTGCGCCTTCTGCCCAACGTCAACGTCAATGTGTCGATCATCACCGCGGAGCACGACAACGTGCTGATTATGTCGCGCGATGCGGTACGGCTCGACGACAACCAGCCTTACGTCTATCTGGTCGCGGACGATCACATCGAACGGCGCAACATCCAGATAGGACTACAAAATCTGACTCTTGTCGAAATCGCCTCAGGGCTCAAACAGAATGATGTCGTTGTGATGACCTCGGAAGGTTCCAGGCCTCTCACCGAGGGCGCTCGGGTCAAAGTAATTCAGTAGAGATATTGCTGGCGCATTTGCCTGCGTCCACCAGAATCGTTCTACGATTCGAAAATCCACGTCAACCTTCCAGCTACACTTGAGCTGTGACCCAGCTCGGCATATCTATCACCCTCGGCACAGTCCTCGTCCTCGTAGTGTCGTTTTTCCGCACGAGGTCTCATCGCTTCCCAATTTACGGCTGGATTGGAATCGTCCTCCTCGCCCTTGCGGAAGTGGCGATGTTCCACCACGTTTGGCCCATCAACATTTACTTCACTCCCATCGCTTGGAGCGCATATATTCTCATCGCAGATGGCATGGTCCTCGCCGTCCACGGGCGTTCACGCCTTCACGATTGCACAGGCCGATTTTTCGTCACCGCGCTGCTCTCAATTCCCTTATGGCTGATCTTTGAGGTTTACAATCTTCGCCTGGCGAACTGGACCTATGTTGGCGTCCCCGCAAACTGGGCCGGAGCAATTCTGGGTTATGGATGGTCTTTCGCGACCATTACTCCCGCTATTCTTGAGACTGCCGACCTGGTGGAATCCTTCGGCTGGTTTCATCCCGCAATACCGCTACGTTTCTCCCGAATCAACGAAGCTCTCATGATGGTTTTCGGCCTCGCTTGCCTCGTGGTTCCTGTCGCCCTCCCAGCCCATAATGGCGCCTATCTCTTCGGGTTGGTCTGGATCGGCTTCGTCTTCCTGCTCGATCCCATCAACCACCACCTCGGCGCACCTTCCCTGTTGCGCGATTTGGCGGAAGGACGCCGCAGCCGCTTCTATTCACTTTTCGTCTCCGGCTGGATCTGCGGCTGGCTATGGGAGTTCTGGAACTTCTGGGCCGCCGCCCAGTGGCACTACATCTTCCCCATCCTGCAACAGCAGAAAATCTTCGAAATGCCCGCTCCCGGCTACTTGGGATTCCTGCCCTTTGCCCTGGAATGCTTCGTCATGTACTCGACCGCGGCCTGCATTCTTGGAATCGAAGAGAGATTAGATCTGCGCACTCACGAGCTCACGTTGCCCTGAACCCATACTTTGAGGGATACTTAAATGCTTGGCTCCTCGGCAGAGCCGTAAGGAGTATCTTATTTCCAAAACAACAGGAAGAGTTTTAAAAATGGCTCAAAAGGTAACCGCAAAGAAGTCGCCAGCGGACGATCCACACTACACTCAAGCCCTGCAAAGTTATGAGGCAGGTTTGCGCGCCTTGCAGGAACATAAATTCGACAAGGCAAAGCCTCACTTTCAGAAGGTGGTTGCCTCTTCCGTAAGAGAACTCATCGACCGCGCTACCGTGCATCTGAACACGTGTAACCAGCGCCTGGAACGCTCCCTGGCCAGTCAGTTCAAGACGCCGGAAGAACACTTTGATTATGCCGTCTCCTTGATGAACGTCGGAGACTATGTGAGCGCGCGCGAGCATCTGGAAAAGCTGCAGAAATCCGCTCCCAAAGCCGATTACGTCCTTTACGGCATTGCGGCTCTCGATTGCCTGACCGGCCGCGTGGAAGATTCGCTCAAGCGTCTGGATGAGGCTCTGCACATGAACCCGCAGCTTCGCTATCAGGCGCGCAATGATTCCGACTTCCAGAACCTGGCGGAAGATCCGCGCTTTACCGAACTCCTCTACCCCGACCCGGGTGCAGAACTGGAACCAGAGGAGCCCGAATTCCACGACAACGAACCCGCGTAATTACGCGAGGATCGGCGAATGGAAACGAAAACCGCAGAGGTCCCAGCCCCACAACTCGTGTGCGAGCCCGGGTTTCGCGTCGTCGCCATCGGCGGCGGGACGGGGCTGTCCACACTCCTCAAGGGCCTGAAGCAATTCGCGCTCTCCTCTGCCGAAATTCTTACCGCAGTTCCCGGGTCTCCCATCATCCGCGACCTCTGCGCCGTGGTAACGGTCAGCGACGACGGCGGATCCAGCGGACGCCTTCGCAAGGAATTCAACATGCTTCCCCCAGGCGACATCCGCAACTGCATCGTCGCTCTCAGCGAAGATGAGGCTCTGCTTTCGCGGCTGTTTCGTCACCGCTTCGACAAAGGCTCCGGCCTCGAAGGACACAGCTTCGGCAATCTTTTCCTCGCCGCTCTGACCTCTATCACTTCCGACTTCTCCGAAGCCGTCCGTTTGTCCTCAGAAATTCTGCTCACTCGGGGCCATATCTACCCCGCAACCACGTCCAATATCGAACTCGAAGCCCTCATGCAAGACGGTTCTCGCGTTCGTGGCGAGACTAAGATCACCGCCAGCAAGGGCCGTATCGCCGAAATCGTGCTCGTGCCTCCCGACGTCGAACCAATGCCCCAAACTCTCGCCGCTATCGCCCAGGCCGACATGATCACCGTCGGCCCGGGATCCCTGTTCACCAGCCTCATCCCCAATCTGCTGGTTCATGGAATTGCCCAGGCGATCACCCGTTCCCCGGCCGTCAAGGTATACATTTGCAATCTTATGACGCAGGCCAACGAAAGCCTTGGATTGACCGCCGCCGATCACATCCGCGCCATCAATAAGCATGCGCACACTCGGCTCTTCGACTATGCCCTGATCAACCGCACCCCGGCTTCGGAGGAAATGAAGGAGAAATACGCCCGTGAAGGTGCCTGCCAGATCGTCAACGATCTTGACGCCATTGAGGCCATGGGGGTCGTCCCTGTGCTGGGAGACTATCTCGAAGAGGCTGGCGTCGCCCGCCATAATACCGCCGGTGTAGCGAAAGATCTGATGGACTTGGCCGAGCAGCACCCGCACAGATTAAAAACTTAGGTGTGGAGGCCCCAGTTCTTGCCGGGCTTGCAACAGCTCTGCTCACGTCCAAAAGAAAGAAGATCAGCGGATCAGTCCCGCTTCCCTACTGCGCGAATCCATCCGCCTGCGTAACTGCGCCCACCGCCACGGTGTCATCAATGTAGAGCCGGCCTGCGTCCAGCGCCTTGCGGTCCAGTTCAAGCAGGGCAGGATTTTTTACCTTCGCTTCCAGCACCTGCATGGCGGTTGCAGGCGAGAGGCACTCGGTTTCTTCCAGCAGCGCCCCCATCATCACGACATTTGCCACCTTGGCCGACCCTAGTTTGTCCGCCAGTTCCGAAGCAGGAATGCAGACAATTTGCGCCTGCGGGCAACTGAAATCCACAGGAAGTGCTGTTCGCCCATAGATAATGACACCTCCCGGCGCGACCTGCGATGCAAATTTGCGCAACGAGAGCTCATTCATGGCAATCAGCACCGAAGGCTGCGAAATGAGAGGCGAACCAATGCGCTCCTTCGATAGGCAGATATGGCAATGTGCGCTGCCCGATCGCATTTCCGGCCCGTAGGACGGCAACCAACTCACTTCCAGGCCTTCTCGCATTCCCATTTCTGCCAGTAACTGCCCCAGTAGCAATACCCCCTGCCCGCCAAAGCCCGCGATCTTGATTGTCAGATCGTGAAAGCGATGGTTCCGTGCTGGTTCCGACGTTTTCCCGTCCACCTTCTTCTCTATTCCAATCAATTCCGCGATGGTCTTTTGCGGAGGAGCGTTATTCACCGGAATCTCCACTTTGCGGTCGCGAAACACATTCAGCGGAAAATTTGGAATCATCGTCTCCGCCACCCAGCGCCGCGCTTCCATCGGATCCTTGCCCCAGATCGTCGGGCACGGAGAGAGAATTTCCACGAACGAGAATCCCGCTCCGTCACGCTGCTTTTCAAGCGCCTTCCGCACCGCACGGCGCGCTTTCATGATGTTCTTGTTGTCCGACAGGGCAACCCGTTCAATGTAGACCGGCGCTTCGAGTGACGACAGCAGTTCCGACATGTGCAGCGGGAAGCCTTCGTTCACCGGACGGCGTCCCCACGGCGATGTCGTACTCTTCTGTCCGACCAGCGTCGTCGGCGCCATCTGCCCGCCTGTCATTCCATAGATCGTATTATTCACAAAGAAGATCGTGATCTTCTCCCCGCGATTGGCAGCATGAATGATCTCCGCCGTTCCAATTGCCGCCAGGTCTCCGTCGCCCTGATATGCGATAACAATCTTGTCCGGACACGCGCGTTTCAACCCGGTGGCCGCTGCCGGAGCCCGCCCATGCGCAACCTGCACATTCCCCACGTCGAAGTAGTAGTACGCGAACACCGAACATCCCACCGGGCTGACCAGAATCGTGTCATTCTGAAGCTCCAGGTCTTCCAACGCCTCGGCAATCAGCTTGTGCGCTACCCCGTGCCCGCATCCCGGGCAATAGTGCGTCTGGTGTTTCAGATCGGTCTTGCGCTCAAATTCGGGGTAAAAGACCTTGGACTTGGAATGCACAATCTCATAGCCGCTGCTACTCGCAGGATCGTCCAGAACTGCCGCGCGCTTCTCCTCCATATGCCCTCCGTGCCGGCTACGCCGACACCGCCATTTGCTCTTCAATCTTTTCCGTGAGCTCTTCCACTGTCGGAACGTTGCCCCCCACGCGTCCGTAGAACGCGACCGGCTTCTTGCCGTCCAAGGCCAGCCGCACATCTTCGAGCATCTGCCCATTGCTCAGTTCCGAAACCAATATGCGTTCGGTGCGCCCAGCCGCACGAACCAGCTCTTTGGCCGGAAAAGGCCACAGGCTGATGGGACGGAACAATCCAACCTTAATGCCCCGGTTTCTCGCCTGATCGACAGCCGACCGCAATACGCGCGACACAATCCCGTACCCGATGACCAGCACTTCCGCGTCTTCGGTGCAATACTCCTCCCACCGCGTTTCGCTATTCTGTGCACGCTGGTATTTAGCTTCCAGCTGGCGCTGGTGTTGCTCCAGATCGTCGGTCTCCAGAAAAATCGAACTCACCATGTTCTTGCGCGTTTCCGCGGTTCCCTGCACCGCCCATGGCTTTGGTGGAGCGACCACCTCGCGATACTCCAGATCCAACGGTTCCATCATCTGTCCGACGAAACCATCGGTGAGCACGACCGCCGGATTGCGGTACTTGTCGGCAAGATCAAAGGCTAAAACCGTCAACTCTGCCATTTCCTGCACCGAAGCCGGTGCCAGCACCAGGTTCCTGTAGTTTCCGTGACCTCCGCCCTTCACCATGGCAAAGTAATCGCTCTGCTCGGGAGCGATATTGCCCAAGCCCGGTCCGCCCCGCATCACGTCCACAATCACGCAGGGTAGTTCGGCGCCAGCCAGGTACGACATCCCTTCCTGCATCAGGCTCAAGCCCGGCCCTGAAGATGCCGTCATCACGCGAATCCCGGCAGAGGCCGCGCCGTACACCATGTTGATCGAGGCTGTCTCGCTCTCGGCCTGCACAAACGTCCCGCCCACCTGCGGAATATAGAGTGCCGCGGCTTCGGCAATCTCGCTGGCCGGTGTAATGGGATATCCATAATAGGCGCGGCATCCCGCCAGCAACGCACCCTTGATGATTGCGACATTCCCCTTACAGAGTTGCCGCATGTTCGCCTCCTTGCACTACAACCGTCACCTTCGGCGGCGGAGCCAGACGATACACCGTGATCGCTCCCGGTTCGGGACAGCAATAAAAACAGATTCCGCATCCTGTGCACCCCTGGCCTACATAACGCGCCGGATGCACTCCGTAGGAACTTAACTCCTGTGCCAGTTCGAGGCACTTCGGAGGACAGGACTCCACGCACAACCCACACCCCTTGCATTCCTCTGCATTGATCGCAATATCTCCGCGAGGCTGGCTTGCCATTGGTACACCCCTTTCACTGGGCCGCAGTCATTGCCGGCTGCGTGCACTGCAACCACTTCGTCTTCTCGCAATACTCATAAAGCTCCGCCCGAAATTTCGGATGCGCAATCTCTATCAACGACTTCGCCCGCTCCCGAATCGACTTCCCGTGCAGATACGCCACGCCGAATTCCGTAACCACATAGCGGATCAACCCGCGTGATGTCACCACTCCCGCTCCCGGACTCAACATGGGAACGATGCGAGAGATGGTTCCGTTCTTGGCCGTGGAGGAAATCGCGATAATCGGTTTTCCACCCTTGGAGCGCGATGCCCCGCGCAGAAAATCCACCTGCCCGCCAATCCCGCTATAGAACTGATTCCCGATCGAATCGGAGCAGACCTGCCCGGTCAGGTCCACTTGCAGCGCCGAGTTGATCGCAACCATGTTGTCATTGCGCGCAATGAATCCCGGATCGTTTGTGTAGGCAGTAGGGTGGAATTCGAAGACGGGGTTATTGTCGAGAAACCGGAATAACTTGTCGGTTCCCAGCGCGAATCCCAGAATGATTTTCCTTGGCTTGAAGTTTTTGCGTGCCCCGGTAATGACTCCCGCTTCAATCAGCGGAATCACGCCGTCGGAAACCAACTCGCTGTGCACCCCCAAATCTTTGCGGTCCGTCAGCATGGACAGCACCGCATCGGGAATGCCGCCGATTCCGGTCTGCACCACGGCCCCATTGTCGATCAATCCAGCCACGTTCCTGGCGATGGTGGTGTTCAACTCTGATCCCGGATGCCGCTGCAGCGGGCACAGCGGGCGCGACGAGTCGACAAACGCGTCAATTTCGCTGATATGAATGAAGCTGTCGCCGTACGTGCGCGGCATCTGATCATTAACTTGCGCCACCACACAGCGCGCATACTTTGCCGCGGTCAGCGTGGTATCCACGCCCACTCCGAAACTGCAGTATCCGTGGGAATCCGGCGGTGATACCGAGGTCAGAACAATGTCCAGAGGCATCTGCCCGCTTTCAAACAGCCCTTCGATTTCGGAAAGGTAGATGGGCGTATAATCCGCCCGGCCGTCATTGATGGCGTCCCGCACATTTGCGCCAATGAAGACCGCATTATGGCGGAAATGTCCCGCCATCTCCGGAGCTACATACGGTGCACACCCCAACGTCATCATGTGCACGATTTCGACGTTGTAAAGTTCGGGCGCGCGCCGCATCAGCGCCTCAACCAATGTCTCCGGTTCGGCGCAACCCGGCTGAATGTACACCCGGTTCCCCGATTCCACGCAGCGCAACGCATCATCTGCCGTTTTCAGTTTCGATCTGTACTGTGCTTCCCACGACATTCTGCTCCCCCAGTGTTTAACTTGCTCGCAGCCGTTGATAGGGCCGCCCCGACCGCTCCATTTCTTCTTCGTATCCGGTTGCCGCGTAATAGATCGCTCGATCGAAAAACATTTCCAGCATCTGCAGCAATTCCAGCTCTCCCATGATTTCAACCGCCCGGTCCACCACCGCCTCGCTTTTCAGAAAGTCCCACAAGTTTTCTTTGGTGAGAACGATGGCTTGGATAACTTCGCTGAGAGGCACCCCCTGCCGCGCGCGGCGTCCGCCAATTTCGCGGTAACGATGCTCAATGTCGAGTTCGTTTTTGCCCAGCAACCACTCTCCCAGATGGCGGTAAATCTCGTACACGCGCTCCCGCAGTTCATGCGCTGGAACGTTGCAGAACAAATGATTGATCTGGGTGCTGCTTTGGGCCCTTTCTTCGAGTCCTGCGGCGAGCGCGTCGGCATGCGTTTCAATCAGTCGAACTAGCCTGTAGGAAAACATCATACGCACCCCCCCTCTGCCGGTAAGACGTCCTATACCGGCATTTTCATCACCGTTTCTTCGTGCCATCTCGCGCTCACTGGCCGCGGACATTCCACCCGCGGCTCCAGCGTCTGCGGAACGGTAACCGCTCGCGAGATGCGGCTGTTTTGTTTTGCTTTGCGCAAGAGGTTCAGACCCATTTCAAATTCCTCATCACCGTGCACGGTCAGCTGCGGACGGACAATAATCTCCGCCAGGTTCAGCGCTCCCTTGGCTTTCCGCACGATACCTTCCACTTCGACTTCCAGATCGGTGTACTGGAACTTGACGCTGCGGGCCAACTCCTGAAAAGTGGTTGTGAAACATCCTGCCAGCGCGCTCAACAGCAACTGCTCCGGCGTCCACCTTCCCTCAGTCCCGCCCATCTCTGGAGCCTCGGAGAAATGGATCGCATTGGGAGCCGAATCACATTTCGCCAAACCTGTGCGCCCCGATGTCCACCAGGCTGAAACACGGTATGTGTATTCTGAAGGCATACTTTCACTCCCGGCGCTCCCCGAGTCGCGCCTTCCCTCACTCAACTTGATAGGGAGAAGATCACCGTTACGGTGGTCTCCACTTCTACCGGTTGCCCGTTTAACAGATACGGCTTGTATCTCCACTGCCGCACAGCGTCGATCGCCGACTGCACCAGCATCGGATGCCCGCTGACCAGTTGTAAATCCTCGATGTCGCCATTACGGTTGATGATGGCTTTCAGCACCACCTCGCCCTGCACTCGCGCCGACTTAGCCAGCGTCGGATAGACCGGCTCCACGCGATGGATCAGCAACCCTCGCGTCACACCCTGCGAGATCCGTACCCGCTGCGGCTGCACAGGAATGAACTTCGGCGCATTCAGGTGCGATGTCGAGCTGATAATTCCACCGATCACACCCCCAAGCTGACCGCCCGGAATGCCTCCCGGCACTCCGCCCACCACTCCACCACTCACCGGCATCGGCGGAGGAGCTTCCTCCTCTTTGACCATTTCCACCTTTTGCGGAATACGCGTCGGCGTGCGCAGTGCTCCGCTCGACAGCACATCACTCTGAATCTGCCGCACCACTCGCGCCACGGGTTCCGCGGCCGGAGGCGGTGGTGGCGGAGGCGGTGGGGGCGCTACCAGGAACGTCATCAGCTGCGACTTCGGCAGCTCTTCCGTAACAAACAAAGGAAAAATCAGTAAGCACGCAAGCGCCAGAACATTCAGAAGAAATGACGTGCTCGTCGCCAGGGCCTTACGCTTCCGCTGCTTCCCGAAATCCAGCAGACTGTCGGAAAACATCATCCTCTCCGGCAGACGCGCACTTCCTATTTTCAGCTCTGGACGAGGCAGAACCGGCGGCGCATCAATCCTCGGGGCTTGTTTCACCTCGGGTTCATGGATATCTACCGTATCTTTCATCGAACCCTCCCGCCCCCGGCCCGTCGATCAGCACGGCCTGGAGAGCGATCTAAACCTTCCGGTCGCGTTTCTGACATTCCAAGCCCATCTTCCTTGAGGTCCGCGATTGAGCAAATGGCGCTCATCACGGCAGGGCGTGATCGAAATCACGGCGGGGTGTGCAACGTAACTCGCAGCAACTAAATGCACATCGCCGGTTTGTCGAAGCGGAAATACGGCCCCTCGTAAGGCATATGCCGGGCGCGAAGAAGAGGCAAAAGTCCGCCCGCAACACCATTTCACGTCAAGGCCGCAGCTCCGGGATCAGCGAATGCTCTTTCAGCAGCTACTTCGGTCCCACGCTGCCTTTCCCGAACGCTACTCTGACTGGAACAATCGTCTCGTCCGTCAGAATTCACGTCTTTTGATTCAGTCCCACTTTTCCAGGAACCTTCGTCGCCCCAAAACCGATGTCAGTCGCCCCGTTTGCGGCAACTGCTCGGTTTCGGATCGCCATCCAACCCTCATTCCTGCTCCCGTCCTCCGCTCTATGCCGGGACCCGACGAGGACGCTGATGTCTAAAGATGCTTGTGCCTTTGCAGCCTTCTTGCTCCTTGCCGCTCTTAGCTTCACGTCGTGCGCCTCGAACTCTTCCTCGACCACCGGTACACAACCCGGTCCCGGAACTCCGACAGCCAAGACCACTCCAACCATAACGTGGGCGCAACCAGCAGCGATCACTTACCCCGCCCCGCTCAGCTCGACGCAACTGGACGCGACCGCAAATGTACCCGGAACTTTTTCCTACAATCCCCCTGCGGGAACCGTCCTCAATCCGGGAACTCAGAAGCTGATGACCACGTTCACACCCACCAATATGGCCGCGTACAACAATGCGACGGCCTCTGTCTCTCTGAAGGTCAATCCTCAGGCCGCTCCGCCCCCGAATTCAAAGACCACGCCAACCCTGACTTGGCCCCAGCCGGCTGCCATCACTAACCCCGCCCCGTTGACTTCCGCCGAGTTGGACGCAACCGCCAACGTACCCGGAACCTTCGTCTACAATCCGCCCACAGGAACCGTCCTTGATCCTGGGAATCACACACTCTCAGTCGCCTTCACTCCAACGAATACCTCCGCGTATAACAACGCCAACGCGAGCGTCACTCTGACCGTAAATCCTCCGACGAGTTCCAGTCCGTCCGACTTCGTTTACTTCGGTGGAGTGGGCAACATGCTTTCCGGCCTGGCGATCGCAAATAATGCGGTTTCCACCATCCCGGGCTCACCTTTCACCGTCACCAACCAGGCGCAATCGGAATTCTTCTTGGCCGGCGCAGGCAAGTTCCTCTTCATCTCTGGCATGTCCCCGGGCGTGATCGTCACCTGGATGGTCAACGCGCAAACGGGAGGAATCACGCAAACCTCGTCATCTACGCAACCTCCGCGTCTTGGCCTCGGGACTGATCCTTCGGGTAAATTCCTGTATGGAATGAATACCAGCGCCTATGGATTTTCCATCGATCACCAGACCGGAGATCTCAGCTCTCTTCCCGGCTCGCCTTATTCTCTGGAAGATGCCGCGGGCAATCCTCCACAGATTTCTCCCGATGGAACGTGGCTTTGCACCGCCGGATTCGCCGGTCCCGGCGTTACGGGAAACGTCTTCTGCGCCCAGCGAGATCCTTCTACCGGCGCCATCATGACCAATCCCAGCAATGAAATTGTCGCGGGCACGGGATCGCTCGAAGGTGGCGGCCCATTCGCCCAGAACAACTATCTGCTCGCCAACACACTGCAGTTCAATTCTTCCGACAATACCTACACGGCAACCGGCCTCGCCGTCCTGCAGATTTCGACCGCGGCCGTGAAAACCGTGAACACTTATCCCGGCGTGCACGGCGAGATTGCGGTCGATCTCACTGGAACTCTCGTCGCCGTGAGCGGAGACAATTCCAATCTCACTCTTTTTACTTTTGACGGAACCAATGGCACGCTCACGCAAAAAGCACAAATCACCTTGCCGCAGCCGCCGGGAGCGCTGACCTTCACCTGCGACAGCAACGACTTGGCAGTCTCACATCCGAATCAGAACACGGTTTCGGTGTATTCGGTATCGAATGGCACCTTGCAGGAAATCGGAGGCTCTCCCATCTCGGTTGCCAATGGAGCGGACCAGTCCGTCGCCGCCTGCCCGGGAAAATGATGTTGTGGATTGTTGCCTTCCTAGCTCGCAAGTCCAAAGTACGTCAGCAACAGCGCGAGAGTATCGCTCAGGCCATGCGCGCAGACCGATGTCCAGAGGTTCTTTCTGGTCAACAAATAAGCGCCTCCATATACAAGGCCGCTAACCATGGCGGAGATGACGCCCGCCATTCCCTGATACCAATGGGCGCAACCAAACAATCCGCTCGACCACACCAACCCGAGCACGAGAGCGAAGCGCGATTGGCCTCCCACATCAGCCACACGATTCAGCAAATAGCGTCGATAAGCCAGTTCCTCTCCAAACGCGGCGTACGTCCAAATGACCCCGAGCCAGCGCAGCAACCCTGCATATCCGTGGATGCCCGCCATGGGATTAGCCCGGGCCGCATAGTGCGCGTAAGGCCTGGCGAGCGGATCTACCACGAATTCCCCTAAAGCCTGCTGCACCACCATCGCTCCGATTGCGATCAAGAAAATTCGCGTCCAGGATTTTGGAAGCTGTAATCCAATGGCCCTCCAACCTCGCTCTCGCCCCCAGAAAGAAATCAGCGCCATGGCGCAAAGAAGAAGGGTCGAATTCGGCAGCACATGCCAGACGTTGTCTCCCAGCACGATCAAACTGCCCGCGATGACCTCAAGCAGCGAAATCCATCGCGCACCCGCTCCGCGCACCGCGAATTTCCCTGTGACCGGTGAATTAGCACTGGACGTGGTAGTCATGCACTTTCAAAACCACACAACCAAGTGTGGATCTCGACATTGTCCCCTGATAGATCGGCTGGGCAGACTGTTCTCCATCGCATGATGACACACTTCCCAGATTGACGCGCCAGCCAGCGCTGACCTACCGCTGAGCCAGGATTCTGTTCGCGATGGAAGTCTCTGAAAGATTGGAGCGGGAGACCGGGATCGAACCGGCGACATCCAGCTTGGGAAGTTAGCAAAACGCCTAAATGCCTGAATCCATTACGCCGCACCCGCATGAAATATGGCGATTTATCAAGGGTTGGGAACGGGAAAGCATTTCTACTGCTGACCAAACGCTGACCAAATGAGTGACCCGTACCATCTTGATCCGACCGCCAGCGCAGCACACTCGCGAGCCTGCTAAATCTGCCCCAGAATCGACGCTCTCCCCTGCCCTAGTGGGGTAGGCTATCCCCGCAGTGTCTACACCCCATATCGCATTTAACGCGAAAAAGGGCATTACACTGTACAATGCTGCTCCAATGAGTGACGCGGAGCAAAAGGATTCAGCGTTTCAGGGGTGCTCACTATGCGGCAGTGAGCGCTTCCGTATCTGGGGCAGATTGGGTATCTGGTACGCGGTCTGTGATTCCTGCGGGAATGAGTACGGGCTATTTCCAAAATGCACTTTCACCCTCCTACGGGAGCCCAGCATGGAGCCCGAGGGGAGAGACTTACCGCTCAATCCCTACCCGCCGAAGGATGACGAGGATCAGTAAAGCCATTCAGTTGACACATCCCGCAGTTCAGATCACACACACACACTCCAGTTCTGAACTATTTCGTTAAGCGTCTAGACACCCACATCGGTGAGCACTCGCACAGAAGTGCAATCCCCACCCGCAGTATTCTGCCGACAGTTTGAAACTGCGGTGAGATGGGCGAGCGGTTTATGCCAGCCGTTTTGAAAGCGGCCAGACTCTTAGGTGAGTCTCGCAAGTTCGAATCTTGCTCTCACCGCCATTCTTTCAGGAGCGAGATGGCAAAGGTTCTGCAATTCCCCAAACCACGGCGCACACGGAGCGCGAAGCACGCCAGCGCCACCCTGCTGCAGTTCCCGGTGCAATTTGCTTGTCCTACCTGTGGCAAACCGTGCTCCGAAGATGATCTAAGCGAGTGCTTGACGTGTGGGCAGCAATACTGCTCGCATCCGGCCTGTGATTGGACGTGTGCCTGTGATCATATGGCTGCTGATCTGGCTCAGCGTGTTTCTATGGTGCTCAACGAAACCTTTCCCGTTCACACTGTACAAAAAGAAACCGGACTCACCGGGTAACAAAAGTTAAGTAATGTTACCTGTATATGTTTTTTTTTGAAAAGGTGTAGGAGTGTGGTCAGGAGTGCGGCAAGTGGGGTCAGGAGTCCGGCAAGTTTGGTCGCCAGCTCTATAGCTGCTTGCGCAGTTTTCAGGGACTCGATGATGAGTTCAGGTAGGTACATTTCGTGACAAGCACCCTCTTTATAGCATTTTGGATACCACTGCCAAGATTACGAAAGGTCCAACCCTCTGGCTTAGCCCTGTCCGATGGTATCCGTTCCTGAGAGTCAACCCTGTCCTGCATCCCACTTATTGATAGACATTCCGGCAGTCATCTCGAATGACACTCCCACTTTTGTAAGCAGACCTTAGAACCATCTGTCACGTAGGAGTGCATTGTAGGTTGCATCGGGTTGCATCGTCCTGCTAGGCAGGGGCTGGGCAGAGTGCTCACCTGCTAAGCAATTCCCATGCATCGCACTGTCTACGCCTAGCACCCAGCGCGGCACTGCCCCAGCTAGGCGCTATGCTTTCTGCCACTAGTCGATCACTAAGCAGGCCGGATTTCTGATTTCACAAAATAAAAGGGGCAGAATGGCTCTGCCCCGTGGTACAGCGTACCGCTGCTAGTCCTAGCTAGGCGCTGGCGTAGTCCATGACTCTCAGCACTGCCGTGGGACTCCACTGCGCACCGCGTGCCGTGGTAATACCGCGCTGATTCAGCCCGTCTGCGATCTGGCGTAAGCTCTGCGCACCCTCTGCCCGGATAGATTCAATTACCGGCAGCAGATCGCTAGCGCGGCGCTGTGCTGCTTCACTGCGTACCACTGCGCTGGCGCGATTCCCCTTACGCGCGATCTGTGGGCAATTATCAGCGTATCCGCCGATCTGCACTCCCCTACGCTTCGCCTGTGCCAGCGCTGCTTTCGTGCGATCTGAAATCAGCTTAGCCTCATACTCGCCCACTGCAGCCAGCAAGTGAATCATGAATCTATTCGCCTGTGGGAAATCGACAGCGCAGAACTCGACTCCCGATTCCAGCAGACCACTTACAAAGTGAACGTTGCGGCTAAGCCTGTCGAGTTTCGCCGTGATGAGCGTAGCGCCATGCACGCGGCAGAGTGCCAGCGCTTTGCTTAGCTCGGGGCGATCTGTACGCTTGCCAGATTCAATCTCAGTGAACTCCCCGCACAGCGTACCGTTCACTCCCGCGATGTAACTGCTCACAGAATCCCTCTGTGCTTGCAATCCTAGGCCACTACGCCCCTGTTTCTGTGTGCTGACACGGAAATAAGCCACATATTTCATGATTGCTGCCCTCGTTTCGTTTGCAGTACCGGACATCACGGCAACTGTAACACTGATTTTCAAACTGTCAAGCAGTACAAATGAAAAATATCTGGCAGCAAACATGCAAGCACAGCAATGCGATCTGACTATTAAATCGTTTAACTAAAATTCGTGATGCAAGCAAAGGTACTTACGAGTCGAAAAAGGTACATTCCTTCTAAGGTACTGTCTGGTAAGGATTTAATGCTGCAGGGCGATGGTATGGCTGAGCTAAGGGCGGAAAATGGCTGCCGGTGCCGCGCAAATTCTTAGTTAGCTTATAGCTGTCTACACCTGAGTGGTATGTGCCGGACTCCGTACCGGTGGCAGGTGTCTACACTGTGCTGTGGACTCCGCAGCACATGGAGTCGAGGAATATAGCGATGCTAGCCATCGTATAGGGATGCGCTGCGGAGTCCGCAGCGCATCGGCCACCAACGAACGATGCTAGCCATCGTATAGGGACGTGCTGTGGAGTCCACAGCACGTCGGCCAGTGATAAACGATGGCGCATAGCAAATGCATAGTGTAGGGACGCGCCCCGCCGAGCGGGTCGGCCAGCAATTTTTTGGGGCTGTGGCAGCAGATGTCTACAGGGTACCTGCAAGGGATGTGCCGGGGACTCCCCGGCACATCGGCCATGATGATTTGCAAGGGACGCGCTGGGCCGAGCCCAGCGCGTCGGCCATGCACGCCCAGAGGTTGACCTTTGCACTGTTTCATACTGCCTCTGCAATTTATTTTCACCAGTGTTTATGCGGCTTGCAGAGCACCGTCTATTGACATTTGGCACTTGTGGGTGTATACTCAGTTATAGATAGAAGCTCGCTCATTTCCTGAGCAAACTCCCACATCTAAATTCCGGGCAGAGCACCTAGCGCGATTCCTCTGGGGCGTTAGTCGTGTGCTCTGCCCGTCCACAGAGGAAACCACATGAAACGGCAGAGAGCAATACATGGCAACGGTGCGAAAGCATTGCAGCCGTCCTACTTCACTGAGCAGCCCAGCGAGGCCGATCTACTGCGGGTCGAAATTGCGCAGCTACGGCAACGGGTTGCCGATCAGTCACACGCAATCAAGCAACTGAATCACACAATCCGGTTTGTGGTACGCACACTGGGACAGCCCCTGATTCCGCACACACCCGGACGGAGAATCCGATGAGCACAGTTGCACCGAAGTACAGTACCGATCTGCAAGACGCAGTTGAGCGAACCCTGCGCGCGCACAATCTCCGCTGCAAACCCGGAATCAGTTTGGACACGGTGCTTGAGACGCTGGAAGCGAATCAGGTGAAACCTTCAGTTGCGTTCGGGCAGTTAACCTGCGAGCAGAACGGTCTACCGGCGCATACGCCTCTGCTATTCGAGGCACTGGCAAAGCAGCGCACGGAGCTATTCTTCCCTCGCGAGGTCGGCAACGTGAAATCGAGAGATGAACTCGATAGGGCAGGAAAAATTCAATTCATCCGTGAACACGGCGTGAGGGCATTCGAGAGTCTGCCCCAGTCTGCCCCGAAGGATGAACCTGTCGTACTAGATCAGCGCAAGATGACCCGTGAGCAATGGCTCAGTTTAGATCGTGCAACGCGAGCCAAACTTGCAGGCGAATGGGGCAGCAGCACTGTCGGGGCAATCATGCAGCGCAAATAAGTTTTCCGTGCCTCAAGTCGCGGAAAAAGGCATGGGCAGTCGCTCCTTGAACTGGTTGGCGATGCTTGCACGGCACCGCTGTGTTGTCAGCGGTGCCGTGCTCCCATGCTACAAGATTTTCGGCACCCATTTTGCCGAAAATGGCGGGGCAGTCGTTTCGTTCTAATTCCCGATGCTTGCACGGTGCGAGGTCTTCACCTCAGCATCCGTGCTCCCCGCTGCACCACCTGTGCCTAACTTGCAAGAGGCGCAGATGAAAACCACACAGCAAGCCATAGCCGAGCACATTGCACGGCGAATCATGGAAAACACAAAACGGCGCTATTCATCGTTGTTAGATGAGGCGCAAAGGGAGATTCATGGAACACCAAGACCTACAGCATCCCCTGACGGATGCACAGATCGAAGCGAAAAAGACCAGCAACCTCGAAGCACTGATTCAGCGAGTCAATGAACTCGAAAGCCGAGTCTCTATTTTGGAGAAAAAGTAATGTCGTTCAACGCAAAAGGTTCCTGCACTACTACCGGCCTAGCAGTCGGTGACAATGAAGCAGCGCGGACGCCGATTCAATCCAACGCTGATCCGAACGCTGCCAGTGATGGCGTAAAACCAGCGTCACGGTACGCGGGGAAACCCGGCGTCAATTCTGGAATTGCAGCGGAGCAAAACTCGCAGCTACGGCCTGTGACGGTGCAACCTGTAGATCGCAAAACGATCACGGGCAGCACTCCGGGCGATTTCCGTAAGGCTGGTGACAGTGCCAAGCCAGCAATGGACCGAATCACCAATCCGCCCGGACCACGCGAGCAGATGGCCGGACAGCAAAACTCGAAGTTCTATCGTGAGGATGGAAAGAGCTTCCAGAGCACGACGCCAGGTATCGACAGCGATGCTGGCAACTGAGCAACATTCCTGAGCCGAACCTGACTCAGGGCGGGGATGCAACTGGTATGCCCATACCGTGTCCGGCATCCCCTGATATTCCCGCAGTGCGGGGCGGGCTGTATGGTGTGCGGCGAGATGCCGCAACGGGCGCATTGCTGCACCTCATGAAACACAGCCCGATAGTTCCCGTCTGATTGTTCAGAAAACCTCCAGACGGTGCGGGGCGGTTGCCACGGATGGGCAGACTGCCCCGCAAATCACTTCAGGAGCACATTGTGACATTCACACGAAAACAGACGGCCAAAATGATTGGCATCTCACTGCGAACGCTAGACAGACACATCGCGGCAGGCAAGCTAGCTGTTGAGCGCACACCAGCAACTGACTACTTTGAACAAACGGTTTCAATCTCGCTGGCAGCAATCGGCCAATATCTAGGCATTGCAGATGAGACACAGCTAAGGGCGCGGCTGGGGTTGCCCAAGATCGAACAACCTGCCCCAGAGGAGTCCCCTGCCCCAGAGCAGCCATCTGTCTCTGCCTCAGAACCGGAACCATCTACACCACCACCATCGAATTGCGAGCAGCGCATCTTGGCTGATCTGGCCTTTGCTGAAAAGTACCGAAACGGCGAGGTACCGGATTCGTTTGGAAATTATTTCGGCAGCAGCACTGGTGTTACGGCGCTGGGACCACACCCTGAGCAGATACCGGGATTCTCGCCTGACTCACAGCGTGATCTGCGGTATCAGCCGATCAGATTCCACCAGCCGAGTAAACCGCGAGTGCAACGGAAATCAGGGTATGGCCTGACACAGCAAGACATTGACGAAGAATCAGCAGCACTCGCAGCACAGAGGCATTCATGAGAGCAAAAAGTCTGAAGGATGGAGGATTTGCAATGACCACACAGCAGAAGGAAGTTTTCACCACATCTGAATTAGCTGAGATGTTTTCAGTCACCCCACGGACTATTAGCCGATGGCGGAAATCCGGCCGTCTCCCAGCGATGCGGTTAGCCCGGTCGATTGTGCGATTCGGCCGCGAAGCAGTTGAGCAGTTTATCCGGCAGGAAACCGAACGAACCACAGCACAGCAGTAGCGAACGGCCAAACTAAGGAGAATGAACGAATGATGCAATCGAGAATGGCGCTGTCCTCCAACGTGCAAGAGGCAGTGAGCAAGATCAATGCACTAAGAAAGCTCAGCCGTGAAAGTGGGCTGATTACAAAGCGAGCGCAGAGCATGATTCTGCGTGCTCTCAGTGATGATGAGATGACCGCAGTTGCGGAAATCCTAGCCGAGGAATCCACAGAGGCGAGCCATGTCTAACCCTCTGCGAAAACTTCCAAAGCGATGTTTTGAAAGCCAGCACATGAGCCCCGCCGACTTCGGGCTGCTGACTGTGCTGCTGCGGATCACACACGGCGGGAAGCGAACGCTGTTTTTCAACGGTCACAGCGTAGCCACATGGTTTTCTGGCGTGGGAGCAAACAAGTCGAGCATATACCGGTCTGTTGAACGTTTAGAGCGGGACGGCTGGCTGGTGCCTCTGAATGGCAGCGGTAAGAAACGTGCCGCAAGCAACCAGCGCTATGAGCGCACGGAATACCATGTGCTGAATCACGATCAGTGGACAGCGCAGCACGGCACTGACACGTGCGGAGATGAGCCAGTCCCAAGTACGGGAATGGAAGATGCAAAAGCCAGTCCCAAGGGTGGGAATGGAGCCAGTCCCAAAATCGAGGCGAGCCAGTCCCAAAATCAACAAGAGCCAGTCCCACCCTTGGGACATAGCTTTGTAATAGATAGCTCTGTAAAAGAAATCTCTGTAAAAACTAGCTCAGTCCGGGCTGGGGCTGGATTTTTAGAAAATCAGGGACAGCCTGAGAGTGGCGTAGCCACTTTGTCCGGAGCGTCCATTCCCACCCTTGGGAATGGAGTTCACACTGTACAAAATTCAGAGCAGCCTAGCATCGACTGGGATGCAATCGAAGCGAAGCACGGGAAGGGACTGGAGGGATTACCGCAATGAGCGAAGCGAAGCAAAAAGTGTTATTAGCAGTCCTGTGCGGTCCTGAGCGGGGCGATTGGATCAATCCGGAACTGAGTGGGAACATCTATCGAATGGCGCGGGATTCCCGCTTTGATGTGATCTATGTCCCCATTCGCGGGATGCGGCCTTGGGACGCAGCGCGGAATCTGACGCTGAGCCTAGCAAGGGACAATGGTGTTGATTGGCTGCTGTCGTTCGACAATGACAATTTCATCCCTCCACAGCAGAACCAAACTCCATTGGATGTGCTGAGCAGTGCTGATTCAAACCAGCACCACGTTATCGGCCTGACCTGTGGAATCGGGAGTTGGGAGTCGGGGTATAAGTTTTTTCCTCCAGTGCAACCCTGTGCATCGCCATTCCGCGAAGTAGAGGCTGTGGGCGGTGGCGTCCTGATGGTTCATAAAACCGTGTGGCGGGAAATTCCCAAGGGACCGTGGTTCAGGTGGCAGTATGGCGATAATGAACTGCTCACACCTGAAAACGGCGGAGTCGGTGAGGATGTGTACTTTTCTCGATTAGTCCGTAAGCACGGCCTGCGAGTTTGGACACACACCCAGATTGCAGCCGGACACTACAAGACCACTGACGTAAGCGGACTAACGGCGACACTCGCACAGATGCAGCAGCAGATACAGATGCAGCAGATGCAGCAACGTCCGATGCATCCGCCATCCGCCACGGCGGGGCAGAATCGCTGGGTGACTCAGGTTCGCTAGGCACTCAGCAAGGGGCATAGCATTCAACCGCTATGCCCCGCTATTTTTGTTTCTGGATCACTGAAGTCTAAGGGCGGGATTGAACGTTGAATCTAGTTTTTCAAGTGTCTGCTTCACTGTCGCATCAATCGCTTGTACGTAATTGTCTTGAGTAGTCTGCATTCGTTTGTGCCGCATGATCGTCTGGGTGTCTTTCAGGGTGCCAAGCGAGTTTGCCCACGTTGCAACTGTGCGCCGAATGATCTGAAAGTTTACCCTCGGAACCTCTGCTTTTTTGGCAATCACTGCTAACACTCGCCTCTGGTAATTCTCCTTCCACCAAAAACTACCGTCAGGCGCGGGGAACACGTAATCATCGGGACCGTTATGCCGGTCCTTTGCCTCATACTCCCACTGCGCAGCGTGCCACTGTGTCAGCGCATCAACTGCTTGCTGTGGAATCGCAAGCCTCTGCACTTCCCCTTCCTCAGTCGTTTTCGTGAATGGCCGAATCTTGCCCCTATAGATCGTCTGATTCAGCGTGAGAGTTCCATCTGACAGGTTCACATCCTGCCAGCGCAGCGCCAGCAGTTCGCTAGGTCGCATCCCTGTCACGAACAAAATACGCAGCAACGTTAGATCACGCTGAGACTCAGCTTTCGAGAGTAGCGCCTGTACTTCCTGAACTGTCAGGTATGGCCGGATCACTGCTTTCGTCTTGGGGAGTATGAGCAACCGGGCAGGATCACGATCTATGTATTTCTGTGCAAGTGCCTCAGCAAAAATTGAGCGCAGAAAAATCCTGAGATGCTTCACAACCGATGCTGATTTGGTTTTTGCTGTCTCAGTAAGCCAGCGCTGCAATTCCACATTGTCAATTTTCCGCAGTGGCACATCCCCGAACCTGTCAGTGATTCGGGCAATTAGTTCTTTGTTCGTCCGGGCTGTGGAATCCCGCCATCTCCCTTCCTTCAAGGGTTGCCAGCGCTGCTTGATGAATCCCTTCACCGTGATGCCAGCATCGGCATTCAATCCTAGTTCGCTGACTAGGATTTTCCTCAGTTCTTCCCTCGCTTTGGTTTTTGTTTTCACATCTGGCTCTAAAGTGACACATCTCTGCTCTCGTTTCTTTTCCCCTGTCAGCGGATCAGTGATGTATCGGTGGTAATGCGCTCGCCAGCGTCCGCACCTCTGGGTTACATATCCGTTCTGCAATCGCATGATGACACCCTTTCCGGGCATGAAAGTGACATCCAGTGCTAACCTACTGCTGACCAACCATTCTGTCAATGTCTGTAAGTTGTTGAAAGGATGGAGCGGGAGATGGGAATTGAACCCACGACATCCAGCTTGGGAAGCTGGCGTTCTACCGCTGAACTACTCCCGCTTTCTTGCTGATTATCCGAGCGCTGCCGCTTTCTGTCAATTACCGGCCTCTTTTCAGATTTCTGCCAAACCCATCCTCCGCATTCACATCCAATGGCTATGGAGCCAACCACAAAACGGGCAGTAGACAAATTCAGAAGCCATCGCGAAGACGGTGAACCTGCCATCAATCAGACCAGCAAAGTTGTCCCCGTTGGCTCAGGCAGAAACCGCGCGAGCGTGCAGGTCACGACTGAGTCGAAGCCAGGCTCCAGAAAGAAAACGACCCGGCGCCCTACAAAGAAGTGAAAGCGGCTGGAGAGCCCGAAGATGATTCCCAAATCGGGTCTCGCCCTGTTCCAGTTTCCAAACAAAACCCAACTTCCTGTTGACAGCCCACCCAAATGTGATCCACTGAAAATCAGCCGGGACCATTCCGGCGATCACCATCGGCGATGCCACCATCCAGAGGTGACTTACGAACAGCTTCTACATCGACGTCCTTCGTCGCCATCCCCTCTTCGATTCCCCCGACCGCATTGCCGACCTTGATCTGCTGGAACCCACGACCCGCCAGCTAGTCGAAAAGATTGTTTCTGCTGCCGCCCAGATGGGCATGCCCGTCATGGTCTTCGAAACCTACCGCAGCCAGGAGCGTCAACTCAATCTTTTCAATCATGGCGCCACTAAGCTGCGCACCGTCGGCGTGCATCACTACGGATTAGCTTGCGATATCGTGCGGATCGTCGGCAACGAACCCTGTTGGAAGGGTGACTACTCTTTTCTCGGACAACTGGCGCACAGTTGCGCTCTCATCTGGGGCGGCGATTGGGGATCGCCTCAGATTCCCCACACTTTCGTGGATTCCGTTCACGTCCAGCGCTGTACGATCGCTCGCCAGCCCGAATTGTTCGCCGGCAATTGGTACCCCGACACTCTCTACAACCCCTACGCCGAGGCCGAGCAGCACCTGATGTTCGCCTCCGTAACTCAGCCGCGAAAGCCCGCGCCGCCGGCACGCGCTAAAGCTGGCTCGCGCTCGCAGACTGCCTGAGCCGCTCGCTTACTGATACGTAAACGTCAACTGGTCCAGATAGACGTTGTAGGAATCCTGGCTCGAGTTCCCATCCATCTGGTAGTTGATCGTGACGCCATACCAGTTCGGCGCCGAACCATGATTGAAGGTCCAGTTCAGGTTGCTGGTTTGTCCGTTGAGCGTGATCGACTGATACAGCAATTGATCATTCGATGTCCGCTGCACCTGGATCGTGACATGATTCCAGGCATTGCTGTTGGGATAACACGGAATTCCGGTCGGAACCCATTTCGCATTCTGGTTGTCCCAGACATCCCACTGATTTCCGCCCGCAATCCGGCATTCATGCCCGAAGATAAATCCCATGCCGTCGAAGAATTGATTGATATCGAATTCCACCGCCTGCGAGAGGCTCAAGTCGTCGCTGTAAAAGTAAACGTCATAGGTGAAATTATGAAGGCCGGGGACGATCGTGCCATTTCCATCCGGCATTCCCTGCGAAGAACCCGGCCCAATCAGGTGATTGTTCCACAGCGCATCCGAATAAGCCGTCGTTCCTCCTAGGCTGTACTCGCTCGCCTGTCCGCTCATCGATGGATTGCTTACGTTCTGCGCCATTGAAAATGAAATTCCATCGCACGGCGACGGCGAGCAGTCCACGAAATTCGGTGGACCTTGCCCGTACTGTCCCCATCCACCGGCGTGTTGTACGTTTGTAAACGATTGGCCTGAACTCGATCCTGTCGAACTTGGGGGGTTACTGGTCGGGGGATTGCTCGGCGGGGTCGTCGGAGCTGGAGTGGCAACCCCGATCTGCAACGCCTTCTGCTTCGTCGTTCCCTTAGAGTCCAGAACCTGAACGGCAAAACTGTAGGTTCCGCTTTGGCTCGGAGTGCCGGAAACCGTTCCGGTATTGTTCCCTAGTGCCAGTCCCGTCGGAAGCTGCCCTGACGCAACCACAAATGTGTACGGTGCCGTTCCTCCCATCACACTGATCGTGCCGTTATAGCCGGAACCCTGCGTGGCTTGCGGAAGTGTGTCGGAAATCGTCAGCGTTTCGGCCGATGCCGGAGGCGTGCTGTTGTTCTGGTGCGCGGCATTCGATGCTCCGCACCCGGTCAACATCGCAAACAAGCACAGACTGCCAAGGACTCCGCCCTTTCGTCGAAGTGCGCCTGCGCACTCCTGTAGCTCCCCATACGGAAAGCGCTTAAACATATCTCGACCTCTCGAATGGATTGCGAGGAAACTCGAGCGGAGAATCCTGAATTTTTCTGGACTTTACTTCGGTGTGAGGGAGCCGACCAGATCACCAATGGCCAGAGGAGCGGAGGACTAAGGTGCTCTCTTGGAACTACCCGACTGTCACACAAACAAAAAGCGGTACAGCAATCGGTTGATTCCTCTACGGTAAGCATTCCCACCCTTAGGAGCAAGTCCCAGGGGTTCTACACAACATCCCGTAGAATCAGTCATTTAACCTAGACGACAGAAATCAGCGGTTCAACTTAGCGAATCTCGACCATATCGCTAATCCTGCGTGAGCCTCAATAACTTCAAGTTATAGTCCCGGATCAATTGCATGGTGGGCCAATTGCCACCTTAATGCAATCGCACTAAAAAGTAGTCGCTTAAAGCAGAATCTCGCAATAGAATGATTCCGCAGTGATTACCGTGGTGAAGCCATTCGTCTGCTTTTGGAGTTCATTGTGAGTCATAGCAAGTATCGTTTTTCTTCCTATCTTTTTGCCCTGGCCGCCTGTTCCCTCATGACCGTCAGCCCCCTTTGGGGGCAAGGCAACATTAGCCTGCGTATGAATGAAGTCGCGCAGGATAATTGCGCGGAACTGCAGAGCGTTCAAGTCACCGTACTGGATCAATCCCGGCACAAGCTTGACCGTCAGGCGGTGGTCAAGCTCCAGGACTCGGTCCGCAATAACGCCCAGTGGCAGACAACAGCATTGGATTCCAAGACATTTTTCTGCACTGAGGATTTCGGGGAGTATGACGTCGAAGTCAATGCTGTCGGATATTTGACCCAGCACAAGCACGTGCAAGTCGGCCGCACCATTCGCACCATGGAAGTTGAAGTTCTGATGTCGAAGGATCCCATGGCCGTCGATCTGAATGGCTCCGATGAGAGTCTTCCGCCGAAGGCTCGCAAAACCGTGAATCAGGCGGTCTATGCGCTAAAGTCCAGCAAATTGAAAGAGGGCGAGAAGAAGCTTGACGCTGCCTACAAAGTCGCCCCCAATAGCCCCAAAGTGAATTTCCTTTACGGCTATTTGTTCATGGAACTACATCAGTTCCCCAAATCAGAGACCTACTTCGCCAAAGCCGCACAATTTGATCCGCAGAATGGACAGACACTCACCCTGTTAGGCCGCGTCCAATTGCAGAACGAACATAACGACGCTGCCCTGAAAACTCTGGATCGTGCCGTACTGGTCGACCCTGAATATTGGATGGCGCATAACCTGCTCGCCGACGCCTGCCTTCGCCACAAAGATTACGAGAAAGCTAAACAACAGGCCCAGATCGCCATCAATAAAGGAAACGCTGTCGGCAGCGTGGCCAATCTTGTCCTCGGGGAAGCGCTCGCCAATCTTGGTCACAATCAGGAAGCGATTGCGGTCTTGCAGAGATTCCTTGTCACCAATCCCCAGAATCCCGCCGCTCCCCAGGTTCAAGGTCTGATTACCCAGATCAAGAACCGCAAGGAAGGCGAGGCCGCAAACCTAACCTCCGGCAATTTGACCCTGGCCGCATCCCAGCCTACTTTGCCCGAAAGTGCCTGGGGCCCTCCCGGCATCGATGACGTCAAGCCGACCGTTGCCACCAATGTAGCCTGCCCCTTCCAGCAGGTGATCGAGAACTCCGGCGAACGCGTGAAAGAACTGGCTGACAATATCGGCAAGTTCGCCGCCGTCGAAGACCTCGTCCACCAGCAACTCGACAAGACCGGAAATCCGATTTCAAAAGAGACCCGCAAATTCGATTATGTCGCCTCCATTTCCGAAAGCTCTCATGGGCTGCTGGGCACAACCGAGAATCGCAACACCCGCTACGGTACCGCCGACCTGCCCGATCATTTTGTTACCAGCGGCTTCGTCAGTCTTGCCTTGGTCTTCCATCCCAGCATGCGCGACAACTACCAGATGACCTGCGAGGGCTTGGGCGACTGGCATGGCCAGGCGACCTGGATCATGCACTTCCGCCAGCGCGATGACAAGCCCAGCCGCATGGCCGACTACGTGATTGGTAGTGAGCACTATCCGATGAAGCTGAAAGGCCGCGCTTGGATCGCTGCCAACAATTTCGAAATCGTGCACATTGAGTCCGACCTCGCCACCCCCTTGCCGGGATTCCCGGTGCAGCATCAGATCGTGGAATACGGCCCCATTCACTTCCCCAAGAAAAATGTGGACCTCTGGCTGCCCCAGCGCGTGGATATCTATCTCGAACTTAACCGCCACTACTATCACCGCGTGCACAGCTTTGATCACTACATGCTGTTCTCTGTGGATTCGACCGACAAGCAGTCCGCACCCAAGCAGAGCAAACTGAATCTTCCGCAACCGGTCCCAGCGCGGCAGGCCGAACCGTCCGACTCCACGACTGATACGCCTGCCCAGGGCACTTCAGCGCGAGAATGATTGCGTGTTGTTCAATATGATCGTGCGTAATTCCTATTCACTGCCACCTTTGGAAGTAATTGTGCTACTCGCCATTCCTACAGAGAAAACCTTAAACGCATTTCTGGAATCTCTATAATTAGTCATTAGCCTGCACATCGTCGTCGGACGAAAGGATACCGACCAGCCCTGTGTCGAAATTTGCTCTGCTCTGGATTTGCTTCGGCATCTCTGCGCTCTCCCTTTGTGGCTGTGGCGGGGGCCAGAACCGCCAATACCAACTGCCCCAGGCGCCGCCTCCATCCCAACCACCCCCCGTCGCCCAGCAAAGCGGCTCTGTCACCGTGGCTCCGCAGTACGCCGCCCTCTCGGCCGGTCAGACGGCAAAATTCACGGCCAATGCGCCCGCCGGCAGTTCCCTGCAATGGTCAGTCAACAACATCGTAGGCGGCAACTCGACGGTCGGGACCGTCGACAGCACCGGCACCTTCACCGCTCCCTCGGTCAAGCTCAGCACCAATGCTGTCATCACGGCCGCGCTCGCTGCATCCCCGCAGACCAATTTCGCCACCGCGGTTGTTGCCGTGATGGGCGCTGGAATTCTCACCCCGACCCCAAACCCTCAGGTCGTTGCCTACTCGCTCTACCTTCCGGCCCCGGGAAATCTCAGCGTGCAGTTCGGCCCGTCCAACCTGATGACCTCTTCCCAGCCCACGCCTTCTCCCAATGGAGGCATGGTGCACGTCTACGTTGCGGGTATGCAGCAGAACACTACCTACCAGATGCACGCCATCGCATCTCTCCCGCACTCGATTTCGTTCTCCGATGCAGACCGGCAATTCACCACCAGTGCGGCGCCTCAGACTGCATCCCTCAAGATCACCAATCCCACTGGCCTGGTGCCACAGCCCGGCATCGAGTTGTTCGACACCGTCATTCCACAATCCGGCTCACAACTGTTCGCCACCGACCTTCAGGGACACGTCATCTGGACTTACCAATATCCCGGATCTTCCTCCGATATCGTGCAGGGTGCCCACTTGATGACCAATGGAGACTTCCTGATTGTCGTCTCCTCTACATCGTTCCTTCCCATCCCTCCGACTCCGGGGGGATCCAGTGGCACCATCGACGTCATTCGCGAGATCGATCTCGCCGGAAACACGGTACGCGAGCTCTCCATCGACCAACTCACCCAATCGCTTCAGGCGCTCGGCTACAACTACAATTTGCTGGGATTCCATCACGACGCTTTGCCCCTGCCCAACGGTCACACTCTCGTTCTCACCTCCATGCACGTGCCTTATAACAATCTGCCGGGCTATCCAGGAACAAGTCTTGTGCTTGGAGATGTCCTCGTCGACGTCGATCAGAACTACCATCCGGTTTGGGTGTGGAACTCTTTCGATCATCTCGATATAAATCGCCACCCTTATCTGTTTCCCGACTGGACGCACGGGAATGCCCTGCTCTACTCCGATGATCACAATATTCTTTTTTCCATGCGTCATCAGAACTGGATCATCAAGATCGACTATGAGGATGGCAAGGGCAGCGGCAACATTATCTGGCGTCTCGGCCCGGGCGGCGATTTCAAACTGCTCGGCGGCACCGATCCCACCGACTGGTTCTACGCTCAGCATGGGCCCAACTATTTCACTCCTAATACCAGCGGAGTTTTCCAGCTAGGCGTCATGGATAACGGGGACGACCGCCAATTTCCCGCCAGCGTAGTTTGCGGATCCACCGGCGCTCCGCCCTGCTTGTATTCGACCGCCGAGATCATGCAGATCGACGAGAGCGCCCTCACGGCAACGCTGCTCATCAACTACACCCCGCCTCCCACGTTGTATAGCTTCTTTGGAGGAAACGTCGATGTGCTCGCCAACGGCAACGCCGAAGTCGACTTCTGCACTCCTAAAGGCGGGGCCATCATTCAGGAATTCACCCAGTCCCCGGGCAGCGAGCAAGTCGCCTGGCAAGCCACCACCCCCGGAGCGTCGCAATACCGCGCCTTCCGCATGCCCAGTCTTTACCCCGGCGTGCAATGGTAACTACACGATTTCATAGGATGCCCCACCTCTCGCAGCCTTCGCGAGAAGTGGGAAACATTTCACTATTCCTTTAGGTCTTCGCCAATCGAACGAATAACCCGCGCCGGATTTCCCCCGGCCAGCGTATTCGGAGGAACATCCTTGGTGACCACTGCACCCGCAGCCACAACTGAGTTTTCTCCCACTGTCACGCCGCCGATAATCGTTGCGCCGGCCGCGATCCAGACGTTTCTCTCAATCGCAATGGGTTTCCCGATCGTGACGGCGCGGCGCTGCGAAGGTTCAAGAGGATGGCCCGCAGTGATAATGCTCACGTTCGGCCCGATCATCACATCGTCCGCGATGTCGAGGCCGCCCAGATCGTAAAAAGTGCAGTTTTGATTTACGAAAACATTCCGCCCAACCCGGATCTCGTCTCCACCCGCCGTATAGAAGGGCGGAATTAATAAAAAGCTCTCGTCTACCTTTTTTCCGATGAGTTGGCTGAATAGGTCTCGAATTTTCTCTGCATCGTTGAAGGTCAACCGGTTGATTGCGGCGGTGATCGCCATCGCTCGTTTCACGTTCGCCAACATCGCCGCTGATTCCGGCGTCCGGCTGTAGATTATCTTGTTGCCGTCCCCATTCGACATTCGTTATTTTCCTTGGCTTATCGTCGGCCGTACGTTCGTCCCGATGACAGGCACAGAGATTTGCCAAGTATAGCCACCAAGCAGACGTATCAGACTCCTCCATTTCCCATCCGCTTTTCCTTCATGTACGCTGATGGGTCAGGCCGCTCGATTCTGTGCTTTCGCGAGGTGCTTCCACAATGCAGTGGACGAAATTCCCTGCTCCTGTCCGGATTCTCCTGCTCTTTTTTCTCCTTTCCTCCTCACTTTTTCTCTACGCGTCCGAACCGTTGTCCCGAGATCTGGACTCCAACTGGCAATTTCGCATTGTGACGCTCAAAGTTTTTCCGGACGACCAACCCGACGGCGACCAACCGCAAGGCAATCCGCCAATCCCAACCGCCGCCCTCGGCCAATGGCATAAAGCTCAGGTTCCCGGAGTTGTGCAGACCGACCTGCTCGCGAACCATCTCATCCCCGAGCCCTTTTATCAGGACAACGAATCGCGCCTGCAATGGATCGGCGAGTCTGACTGGGAGTATCAGAACTCTTTCAATCTCGACGCCGCCGCTCTCGCCCACGACCATCTCGATCTCGTTTTCGACGGACTCGACACCTTTGCCGATGTCGCCCTCAACAATCACCTGCTCCTGCACAGCGATAACATGTTTCGCCGTTGGCGTGTCCCCGCGAAACAATTCCTGCACGCCGGCAACAACACACTGCAGATCACCTTTCATTCCCCGATAACGAAAATGCTGCCGTATGTGAAATCTTTGCCGTACATCCTTCCCGCCATCTCCTCGATCAATGGCGGCAATGAAGAAGGAATCCCCACCGCACCCTACACCCGCAAAGCTCCCTACCAGTACGGATGGGATTGGGGACCACGCTTCGTCACCGAAGGAATCTGGCGGCCCGTTCACCTCGAAACCTGGGACGGCCTCCGCATCGAGAACTTCCACATCCATCAGCAGAGCATCACCCGGGATCTGGCGAAATTAACCGCAGAACTCGAAATTGAAGCCGCTTCGCCCGCCACAGTCTCGGTCGCATTCACCCACAATGAACTCGGCGGAAAACCGGTCAATGACGGATCGACTACCGTTCAACTCGATCCCGGCGTGAATCGCGTCTCGCTGCCGATCCGCATTACTTCGCCCAAACTCTGGTATCCCCTCGGCTACGGCGCGCAGGACCGCTATCACTTCTCTGCCGCCGTTCGCACCGGCAAAACCACCGCCGCTCATGCCGATCTCAACACTGGCCTCCGTTCCGTCGAACTCCGTCGCCAGCCCGATCAGTGGGGCATCAGCTTCGAGTTCGTAATCAATGGCATCCCGGTCTTTGCCAAGGGAGCCGACATGATTCCCTACGACAGCTTCCCCAGCCGCGTCACCCCTCAGCAGCGTCGCAAGATCCTCGAAGACGCCCGCGACGCCCACATGAACATGGTTCGCGAGTGGGGCGGCGGCCTTTACGAACCTGACGATTTCTACGAGACTGCCGACGAACTCGGCATCATGGTCTGGCAGGAATTCATGTTCGGCGGAGACATGATTCCTGGCGACGTCGCCTTCCAGCAGAACGTCAGGCAAGAAGCCATCGATCAGATCAAACGCCTGCGCGAACATCCCAGCATCGTCGTCTGGTGCGGCAACAACGAAGTTGAAACCGGATGGCTGCACTGGGGAGACCGCGAAGAATTCCGCTCCAACCAACCCTACGGCGTCAGCCAGCAGGTCTGGCAGGACTACCTGCTGATGTTCGCCGACATCCTGAAAACCGCCGTGCACGAATACACCGATCCCGTTCCCTACACGCCCAGTTCGCCCAGCGCCAACTTCGTCGAGCCTCCTGATCAGGACCATGCCGGCGATATGCACTATTGGGCTGTGTGGCACGCGCTCGCCCCGCCGAGCGACTATCTCACCGTCAATCCGCGCTTCATGTCCGAATACGGATTCCAATCGTTTCCCGAGATGCGCACCATCCGCTCCTTCGCCAAACCTGAGGACATGGATATCCGTTCCGTCGTGATGCAGGCCCATCAGAAAAATCACGGCGGCAACGAGCGCATCCTCACCTACATGCTGCGCGAGTACCGCGAGCCCAAGGACTTCCCTTCGTTTGTCTATCTAAGTCAGGTGCAGCAGGCCGAAGTCATTAAACTCGGCGCAGAGCACCTCCGCCGCATGCGCCCCCGCACCATGGGATCCCTCTACTGGCAATTGAATGATTGTTGGCCGGTCGCCTCCTGGGCCAGCGTCGACTACTACGGACGCTGGAAGGCGTTGCAATACTATGCCCGCCGCTTCTACGATGACGTGCTCGTGTCACCCTATGCGCACGATGGCAAAGTCGATATTTACGTCGTCTCGGACAAATTGCAGCCGCTGATGGGAAGAATTCACGTTCGCCTTCTGGATTTCTCCGGCAACCAGCTTTTTGATAAGACGCAAGACGTGCGTGTCCCTGCCGCCTCCAGCGCTTCCTATCTCACTCTCGACGAGAAGAATTTATTCTCCGATCCTTCAAACACTGATCGCGATAAAGATTTCCTTGTCGTGGATCTGGAGATCGTGGGCCAGCACGCTTCCCGCAACACCCTCTATTTCGACGTGACTCACAATCTTGATTTGCCGCCGCGCCCGAAAATCGAGAGTCACATCACAAAATCATCCACCGGATACACCCTTATGCTGAAGTCCTCCGAACTAGCCCGTAGCGTCTGCATTTCCTTCGGCGACCTCGACACCCATCTTTCCGACAACTACTTCGACCTGCTTCCCGGCGAGACTGTCACTGTCCAGGTGGAAAGTCCGGCGACGCTCGATCAACTTCAAGGCTCCATGAAGCTTCTGTCCATCACCGACGCGTACGCCAGCCAACGCACGCATTACTGAATCTTGTCGCGGAATTGCCCCACCCTTGTCGCGTTCCCGCGACAGGGTGGGAGATTTTAGTTCGACTAGAACGAGGGCGGCGCGGTTTGCACTGCTCTTGTCTCCGCGCCGCTTGCGGAACCACAGTGGAATGACTGCATTGAGTTTTGACCGATCAGAACTCGTTGAAGACGAACGCCGCACCCGTCCCGTTCGCTCCTCCGCTTTGTGTCGTGCCATACAGGTTGCCTTTTTTATCCCACGCCAGCGGTCCTTGCGGAGACAGTCCATCACTCCCCGTGAAGGCATGCCACACGTTCTCCGTCCAGTTTGCTTCGTACGTATTGGAAACGCTGTAAAGCACCCCCCCATTATTATTTCCGCCGCTCAAGGTTGTCCCCCACAGGACCCCGCCATAGGCAATCACTCCTCCGCTGGGCACACCTCCATCCGAACCTCCATAGAACAGGTACAGCGCTATTTCCCGCCATTTGCCGTCGCTCGTCGGCCTTAGCTCAAACACCAAACCGCAGCCTATGGGACCCGATGCAGACGAGCAGTTCTCAAAGCCGCCCCCGGCGGCGGTTCCATACATGTTTCCCTGGCCATCAAAAATCACTCCTGACGGCAGCGCTCCATCCGTACCGCCGCTAAACCCGTGCACCTCGATATCCTTCCACGGACCGTTTCCCGTTACCTCGCTCAGTTGGAAAATCAAACCCGGCTGGTTCGGCAACCCAGACCCCGTCCAGGCACCCGCCGCTGCTCCAAACAGTTGCTTCTTGGGACTCATGCTCAGCCATGCAGGCCCCACACCGTCCCATCCCCCGCTGAAGGTATGCAGTACCTGGAATTTCCATCCATTGGTACTGGTCGGAGAAAGCTGAAACACCACGCCGCACCCGGCTGTGTTCTGGCACGCCACCGTCTGCTGATTGGCACCCTTGAGATTCGATCCATACAGGTTGCCGGCGTCATCGAAGATCAGGTTCCCCGCGCCATACCCCCCATCGCTCCCGCCCGTGAACGAGTACAAAACGCTCTCCGCCCACTGCCCGTTCGTAGTTGGACTCAAACGGTAAATCGTACCGAACCCGTAGGCTCCGCCCATCCCTGTCGCCCCATACAGATTCCCTGACGGGCCAAAAACCGGCTCGGTCGTGGGATAGCTGCCATCACCATTCCCCTTAAAGCTGTAGATTTCCTCGAACTGCCAATTTCCGTTCGCCCGAAACAACTTGTAGACCACACCCGCCCCCGCATCGCCTCCATTGGGCAAAACTCCATAGAGACTCCCATCCGGCGCCAACGTTAACCCGGTTATCGGCAGATTTGGAGGAGCACTTCCAAAGCTGTACATCGTCGTCTCCTGCTGCGCTTGCATCGTCGCCGCTAACAGAAGCAGTAAGGCACTCATCCCAAGAACCGCTAGGATTGGCTGGACAAACCCATATCTGCGAAGACTCATTCTTTTTCTCTCTCTTTCGTCTCTAGGAAACAATGTCTGGCTGCAGACTCAACGCGCACCGCAGCCCATGATGGAAACGTCCGTTGTTACCGCAGGAATGCAGGCCGGACTTTACCATAGCCCTCTGTACACTCGAAACAGACGAAAGACTCCGCCGCAGTTACATCACTCGATGCCATGTCTTGAAAGTTAACCCTCCTACCGCGTCGGTCCGCCAAATCGATATGGCGAGCCAACACCGCCGCTACCCCTTCCTTCCGATTGACCGCCGTTCCCCAAAATGTTATAAATGCCCGTTTTGCATACGAAGAACGATGGCCTTCTTTCGCCAGCCGTTCGAATGCAAAATCGGACGCGGCCAAGCTCCAACACTCCTTCTAGGTCTTGCGGTGGAAGCGCGCCCGGGGAAAACTCCTGAAAATTATTGCGCACCCAAGGACGTGCCGGCAGCCTGGTTTCAAAACAGGACGGCCGGAGTGATCCACAGCGTTTTCGCTGCGGAAAACTCTCGTCTGGAAGCTCATAATTCAGTAGAAGGTATCTATCGGAGGAATCTTTTATGCGTACCTGGCTCGCGAGTCTTGCGTACCAAGGACGGCGTTTTACTTCCGCTTCACTGCGAAGCGTGCTTACTCTCGCCACTCTGCTCACCCTCGGCGCATCCGCCGCGCTCGCCCAGCCTGCCGCCGAATCCGCAGGCGGCGAGGCCTCGCTTAAGCTCCCGGATCTGTCTCAGGTCTCTTTTTTTAACGGTGCCATTGATGGCCACAAGCTCCTGCTGATCGGAATCGTCTTCTGCGTCTTCGGATTCATTTTCGGCATGGCCATCTACATGCGTCTCAAGAACTTGCCCGTGCACCGCTCCATGCGCGAGATCTCGGAACTCATCTACGAGACCTGCAAAACCTATCTGTTCACCCAGGGCAAGTTCATCCTTCTCTTGTGGGCCTTCATTGCCGTCATCATCCTGCTCTATTTCGGAGCTCTGCAGCACATGGAAGCCCTCCGGGTTGGCATTATTCTCGCCTTCAGCCTTATCGGCATCGCAGGCAGCTACGGCGTCGCCTGGTTTGGCATCCGTGTCAACACCTTTGCCAACTCCCGCACCGCCTTTGCTTCCCTCCCCGGCAAGCCGTATCCCGTCTACCAGATCCCGCTTGAAGCCGGAATGAGCATCGGCATGATGCTGATCAGCGTCGAGTTAATCATGATGTTGATCATCCTCCTGTTTGTCCCCGGAGACTATGCTGGCCCCTGCTTCATCGGGTTTGCCATCGGTGAATCGCTGGGCGCGGCTGCACTTCGAATCGCCGGCGGCATCTTCACCAAAATCGCCGACATCGGTTCCGATTTGATGAAGATCGTCTTCAAGATCAAAGAAGACGATGCTCGCAACCCGGGCGTCATCGCCGATTGCACCGGTGACAACGCGGGCGACTCGGTTGGCCCCTCTGCCGACGGGTTTGAAACCTACGGCGTCACCGGCGTGGCCCTCATCACTTTCATTCTTCTGGGCGTAAAGAGCCCGACCGTTCAGGTCCAACTGCTGGTCTGGATCTTCGTCATGCGCGTTATGATGCTGGTCTCCAGCGCTGGCTCGTACTTCCTGAACGGCGCCATCGCCAAGGCCCGCTACGGTTCCTCCAACGAGATGAATTTCGAGTCTCCGCTCACCTCTCTGGTCTGGATCACCTCCCTGGTCTCTATCGGCCTGACCTACCTCATCTCCTACTACGTGATTCCCACGCTCGGCGCCGATACCACCCAGTGGTGGAAGCTGGCAACCATCATCTCCTGCGGCACCCTTGCCGGCGCCATTATTCCCGAACTGGTGAAAGTCTTCACCTCCGTCGAATCACGCCACGTCAAGGAAGTCGTCACCTCGGCCCGGGAAGGCGGCGCTTCGCTCGGCATCCTCTCCGGATTCGTCGCCGGCAACTTCTCCGGCTACTACCTCGGCTTGTCCATGATGATCCTGATGGCCATCGGCTACTACATGAGCACCATGGGACTGGCCGCCGCCGCGGGCATGCTCGCGCCCGCTGTCTTCGCCTTCGGACTGGTAGCCTTCGGCTTCCTCGGTATGGGTCCCGTGACCATCGCCGTCGACTCCTACGGACCGGTCACCGACAACGCACAATCCGTCTACGAACTCTCTCTCATCGAGCAGGTTCCCAACGTCGAATCTGAAGTGAAAAAAGACTTCGGTCTCAGCATCAACTTCGATCGTGCCAAGCACCTGCTCGAAGCCAATGACGGCGCCGGAAACACCTTCAAGGCAACCGCCAAGCCGGTGCTCATCGGAACCGCCGTCGTCGGCGCCACCACCATGATTTTCTCCATCATCATGGCGCTCACCAACGGCCTTACGGAGAACGTTGGCAAGCTCTCGTTGCTGCACGCCCCCTTCGTCCTCGGCCTGATCACCGGCGGAGCCATGATTTACTGGTTCACGGGCGCTTCCACCCAAGCCGTCACCACCGGTGCTTATCGTGCAGTCGAGTTCATCAAAGCGAACATCCGCCTGGAAGGCGTTGAAAAAGCCTCGGTGACCGACAGCAAGAAGGTCGTCGCCATCTGCACCCAGTATGCCCAGAAAGGCATGCTCAACATCTTCCTCGCCGTGTTCTTCGGAACTTTGGCCTTTGCCTTCGTCGAGCCCTTCTTTTTCATCGGCTATCTCATCTCCATCGCAATCTTCGGCCTCTACCAGGCAATTTTCATGGCCGATGCCGGCGGCGCCTGGGATAACGCGAAGAAGATCGTCGAAGTCGAACTCAAGCAGAAAGGCACTCCCTTGCACGACGCCACGGTCATCGGCGATACCGTCGGCGATCCTTTCAAAGACACCTCTTCGGTGGCTCTGAACCCCGTCATCAAATTCACCACCCTGTTTGGATTGCTGGCCGTGGAATTGGCCGTTTCGTTACACGCCAACGGCGCGAACGGATCCACCCTCACCCGCGTGCTGGCTCTGGCCTTCTTCCTCGTTTCGTACTTCTTCGTCTACAAGTCATTCTACGGAATGCGCATCCGCACGGCTGCCATGGAAATGAAAACTCCGGCACTCGAAGAAGAAAAAGTCCTGCGCTAGTTCGGCTCCCGCATGACAACAAATGGCGCTGCTCCGGCAGCGCCATTTGTTTAGGGCATTTCGTCACTTGCAGGAACAGCCGCCAACGTATGCAAGACATGAATTCCCAGGTCGCCGATTTACAAATTACCAATCTAGTTCGGCCCCTTCATCTTGTCTTTCACGTTGTGCGCCAGTTTCTCGATCTGTTCCGCCTTCTTCACGACGTCAATCGACAGAACATTCTCATTCGTCTTATCGACATACGCCTTCAATTCCGTTGCCAGCTTCAACAGTTGTTCGGTGTCCTTCTTCAGCTCAGCCTGCCGGTCTTCATTCGCCCTCTTTTGCATCTCACGCATGATGCGTGCGCGGTTCGGGTCGGGATCATCCGGCGCCGTGCTGGTAGTCGGCGCCGGCATCTGTGGCCACTGCGGGGGGATCGGTGGTGCATTTTGTCCCCGCAAGGAGCCAGCGCTTAATAGCACTCCAAAAGCAAGCAGAAGGCAGATCTTCAGGTTCGGAATCACGGTGGGCCTCGCAGCAATCGACCGGCGATACTGATCGCAGAAATTATACGTCGGCTGCAAAAATGTAGAGTCTCAATCTCCGCTATGGGTTGGCGCTTTGGTGTTGTGCTCAATAAAAAAAGCCAGAGCTGTGTGCCCTGGCTTAGTAACATCGAAATTACTTCAGACCTGACCTTAATTCCGAACGGTTACAACGAACTCATATTCGACAAGAACTCTCCGTTCGACTTCGTCTTGCTCAGCTTGTCGATCAGCAACTCCATCGCTTCCACCGGGGACAGCGGATTCAGCACCTTGCGCAGCACCCAGATTCTCGTCAGGTCTTCTTTCGGGATCAGCAGCTCTTCTTTTCGCGTACCTGAGCGCTGAATGTCGATCGCCGGGAAGACGCGCTTGTCCACCAGTTTGCGCTCCAGGATGATTTCCGAGTTGCCCGTACCCTTGAACTCTTCAAAGATCACGTCATCCATGCGCGATCCCGTATCGATCAGCGCCGTCGCGATAATCGTCAGCGAGCCGCCTTCTTCGATATTTCGCGCCGATCCAAAGAACCGTTTCGGACGCTGCAACGCGTTCGAATCCACGCCGCCCGACAGCACCTTGCCCGAAGGCGGAACAATCGTGTTATACGCGCGCGCCAGACGCGTGATCGAATCCAGCAGGATCACTACATCGCGTTTGTGCTCCACCAGTCGTTTGGCCTTTTCGATCACCATTTCCGCAACCTGCACGTGTCGCGCGGCCGGTTCGTCGAAAGTCGAGGAAATCACTTCCCCCTTCACCGAGCGCTGCATGTCCGTGACTTCTTCCGGACGCTCGTCGATCAGCAGCACCATCAGCACCACTTCCGGATGGTTCGTCGTAATCGAGTTTGCCACGTTCTGCAGCAGCATCGTCTTGCCTGCGCGGGGCGGCGAAACAATCAATCCGCGCTGTCCCTTGCCGAGCGGCGTCAGCAGGTCCATCACCCGCGCGCTCACGTTATCTCGCGTCGTTTCCAACTTCACGCGCTCCTGCGGATACAGCGGCGTCAAATTGTCGAACAGGATCTTGTTCCGCGCTTCGTCGGGAGACTCGAAATTCACCGCCTCAATCTTCACCAGCGCGAAATACTTCTCGCCTTCATGCGGAGGCCGCACCTGTCCGCTGATCGTGTCGCCGGTCTTCAGATCAAACTTGCGGATCTGCGACGGCGAAACGTAAATATCATCTGGGCCTGGAAGGTAGTTGTAATCCGGCGAGCGCAAAAATCCGTAACCATCTGGCAGGATTTCCAGGACACCTTCGGCAAAAATGTGCCCCTCTTTTTCGCTCTGCGCCTGCAGGATTTTGAAGATGAGGTCCTGCTTGCGCATGCCGCTGGCGCCGGGCAGATCCAAGGTCCTTGCGATCTTGGTCAGCTCGGTGATGTTCTTTTCTTTTAATTCAGCAATGGTCATGATTCACCTAAACCCGTGCACTTGAGCGTATTCGGAAGTGTCAACGGGAGATTTTCAAAGGAGGGTACTCAGGGAGACAAAACACCACTAGGCAGGAAGGCGGGGCTGGTTCAGGCAGCCCGCCGTTGTGCCTCGTTAAAGTTCTCTGGTTCCGTCAATACCGCCTGCCGGTCTGATCCTGCGATCCGGTCCAATACGCCGTTCATCGTTTCCTGAATGCGGGTGCTGGGCCGATGGAACTTCCGCGTGGCCTTCGAGGCAAGCTGACAGAGCATATAACGATTTCTCAGAGTCTGTAAAGCATCAAACACACGATCAGAACGCATGTTGCTTCCGTTCTCCTTTTATGAATTGGGCCTACGCCTTCTTCCTATTCGCCTGGGCAGGTGACTCAACCGAACCCTAAGTCACAGATTCCAAGTAGGTTGGGAAGGAATTGAGCGCCATGCTCACTTTCAATAGATGCACCAAAGGGATTCGAAGATGCTTACTTTTAATGGGTTTACCCGTTGGCGCTTGCTTCAGAACTTCCGCCGGAACTCGTCTTCCATATCCGAGGAACTCGCTACTGTAGAACGGATGCGGTGGAAGGTCAAGGGAATTTTAAGCCCAGAACCTACTTCCTCCTGCCCTATTTAGCCAGAAAACGGCCCAACTGAGCACTGACAATCCCAGCCCCGCAGGGGCGGAATTCCTTCTGGCCCGGGGCGTAACCCCGGGGAAAACAAACAGGTGGGAGCAAATCCCGCCAGGGGCGGCTCCACAGCTCACAAACATCCGCGTCGCGAACCAGCCACAAACGGGCCTTCCGACGCCCTGCCTCCTTCTCATGTAGTCTCTAGCTTGATAACCGGAGATTCTCGTGACCTTTAATCCCCTGAACAGATTTTCTACGACCGTGGCCATCTTCGCCCTATTCATCGCCCCACTCCCCTCCTCCGCACAAAACACGGGTACGCCCGAAACACCCAAGGGCGTTCAGATTCTCCTGCTCGGAACCCAGGGAGGCCCGGTGCTCTCCCAGAAGCGCTCCGAACCGGCGACCCTGCTCATCGTTGATGGCCGGCCGTATCTGATCGACTGCGGCATCGGCACCATGCGCCGCATGCTCGATGCAGGCGTCCAATCCCCAACGATCGGAACTATCTTCATGACGCACAATCATCCCGACCACGCTCTCGGGCTCGTCGACGTCCTGGCCAACGACTTTCTCCCCATCGACTTCGGCATTCCCGGTGCCCGCAAAGAATTCGATATCTACGGGCCGCCCGGAACCCCGGCCCTCGTCGCCGCCGCATTCAATTACATCAAGATTCCCTACGGAACTTTTGCCGCCGAACCTCTTGGCGCCAGCACCCTCACGGATCCGTTCAAAGTCCATGTGGTCGCTCACGACGGCCTCGTTTATCAGGATGACAAGATTCGCGTAACCGCAGCCGAAAACACTCACTACCAGTTGGTTCCCAGCAAATATCACGCGACCATGCAGTCGTACTCATACCGCTTCGAGACGCCTTACGGAGCGATTGTCTTTACGGGAGACACGGGACCGAGCGCCGCCGTCGAGGCCTTGGCGAATGGCGCGGATGTGCTGATCTCGGAGGTTATCTATCTGGATTCCGCCGAGCATCCCGGACGCTGGCCGGTCTCAAAGTCGGGCGACAAGATGGCCGAACATATGTACAAAGAGCATCTGCCGATGAAAACGCTGGGCGAGATGGCTTCCAGAGCGCAAGTAAAAGCTGTGATCCTGTCCCACCTCGTCGGTGCCGCCGACGGCGCACAATTCGCGGCCGGCGTGAAGCAATCCTACTCAGGCCCTGTCTTCCCCGGCGAGGACCTGGCTCGCTATTGCCTCGGTGGCAACACCTCCATGGGGAGCACCAGATCGGGGACGCTCCAATCCTGCAACTGATCGCTTTTGACCTCGATCCAGGAGCATTGCAGCAACCAACTCGCGGCTCGCGTGGGAACTGCGGCCCGTGGGCTGTCGGCCGCCCCCATTTCATTCTCGCTGCTGTTCGTCGCACCGCTCCCATCGGGCCTCTGATTCCTTCAATACGCGCCCCCGGCCGGGGACGCCCGACAGCAGCCCAGCGTTGCAACCCTGGGTCGCCACCACCACGTAAGAACCCGCGTGCCCGAGGCCACGCCTGAACCCCGCCCCGCCCGCCTCGCGCGAACGCACGAACCATCTCGCTCCCAGACCCGAAAGGGCGGAATTCATCAGGCTAGGACGTCAGCCCAGGGAAAATCTTCCACACTTTTTCCACAATCTCTATGTGACGGATGTCCTTGCGTGTGGAAATCTCATTCGCAATGATGGTATTGGCCCAGGCCACACGGCACCCTCGGATCGCCGTCGAGCGAAGGTTGCTATGCTAAGTTATTTGACATCAGTATCTTGCAGATATCTCCCATGCCTCACCCAAATGGGATATCGCGAAATCAATGACTTGCAAAAATGGAAAACCAAAGCCTAATCAAAAAGCGATCTAACTGCTTACGGCTCAGGATTTTACCTCTAACTCCTTGTGACTGAGGGTTTTGCCCATATTCGTGGATATCAGCGTCCCGCAACTCCTTTTCTTTCATGGGTTTGCAAGATGCGCTATTTCTTCTGTGAGATATCGATATCCCTTGGCACGCGCGTGCGTTCCAGTAAGATGTTCGCATGAACGGCATTCGCATCGATGCCTGGCTCTGGGCGGCGCGCTTCTTCAAGACGCGCACGCTGGCCAAAAAAAATTGCGATCTGGGACGCATCCTGTCGAACGGTCAGGCCGCACGCCCAGCCCGCGAAGTCCGCATCGGAGACATGCTGCGCGTCACCACCGAAGGTGGTGAGTTCGAAGTGGAAGTACTCGGAGTCACCGACCTCCGCGGGCCCGCGTCGGAGGCGCAGAAGCTCTACCGCGAAACCGAAGAAAGTCGCGAACGCCGTCTGCAAGTCGCCGCGGAAAAACGTGCCGCACGCGAATTCGAAGTTCTTCCGGCGGCCCGCCCGAATAAACGCGACCGCCGCCGCATCATCCAGTTCCGCCAGGGACTGTAAAAAGAAATACCCGCGCCTCTTGATTTCCCAGGCGCGGGCATTTGGTTCGGCTATCCGGAATGGCAGATTCAGTTCTTTACGGTCATCGCATCTGAATCGACCGCCTTCTTGCCGGTTACGCCTTCCAGTCCGGCAAGAATGCCGCGATAGTCCCTCTTATCGCACTGCATCGCGAGTCCGCCTTTTTTGTCTCCGTTCGCCCAAGTCAGGCCGACGTAATGCTTCTTCGATTTGGTCAGTGCCATCAGCGCGCCGACGCCAAGGGAAACCACAGCCAATCCGATCGCAGCGCCAACCCGGCGATGGACGTCCTGGCCATAGCTGATTTCGGTGACCGAAGAGGCCGGAATGAGTACAACATCCTGCTTATCTTTGACCAGCCGGATCTGGTTCGGCTCGATGAACAGCTTCATCCCCGCTCCAGCCTTCTGTCCCTGAATCGATCCGCCGTCGTACATCACTTTGTAGCTATTTTCCTCGGCGGCAAATACAGCGATGGATACCGAAATGCACAGAATTACGGCAAGAATCTTGTTCATTCTTGCTCCTTCATTTTCTAAGATTCGGGGAAGATTCGCAGCGAATAGTACTGCACGCGCTCGGTGAGGTTCAAGTTACTTCGATCACACGGGAATCGAGTGATAAACGCAAAGGCGCGCCGTTGAGCAGCGCGCCTTAAACTCGCAAACGCAGGCCGGTCAGCGGCCGTAATACTTGGCGTTCACCTCGGTGAAGTCCTTCCACTTCTCCGGCAGATCGTCGAGCGCGAAGATCGCCGAGACCGGGCAAACCGGAACGCAGGCGCCGCAGTCGATGCACTCCACCGGATCGATGTAGAGCAACTCGGAAGTGGCATAGGCGGCTTCATCCTTCTTGGGATGAATGCAATCTACGGGGCAGGCGTCGACACAGGCGGTGTCCTTGGTGCCGATGCAAGGCTCTGCAATGACGTAAGCCATAACGGATCAGTCTCCAGTTAGTTCTTTTGATTATCTTACTACCGGTTCGTTCCGGCTGGATGGCGTGCCGGGGTCTCCGACAGAACTCGACATTTTAGCAAGAAATCACGGCACACGCATCCCGATTGACGGTCGCAAAAGTGTCCGTTTGGCGATCGTCCTGAGCCAGTCACTTTTGCGCAGCCAGGTTGAAACGCTCTGGAAATTGTCGCTCTGAAAGGGCGCGGCTTCCGCCGCGCCGCATGCAGTCCCGGAAAATACGGGCTTTAGCCCCTGAGGAACAATATGGGAGAATAGAAAATGCAAAAAACTTGCACGTTGCTTACCATGGCGCTGGGCACCATGCTGACCGCCAATCTGTTCGCGCAGCAAACGTCCTCCGCCTCAACCCAAACCCCATCCTCTTCGACGACCCACAAATCCTCAACCGCAAAGACAACGACGACGCACAAGGCGACGACCACCGCCGCTCCGCCGCTGACCACCGATAAGCAAAAGTTCAGCTATGCGCTGGGAATGAACCTCGGCGGCAACCTGCATCACCAGTCGGTCGAGATCGATCCGACCACTTTCATGCGCGGCTTGAAAGACGCCATGGCCGGCCGCAAGACTCAATTGACCGACGAAGAAGCGCACACTGTGCTCTCGCAAATGCAAGACAAGATGAGGGCTGTCCAAATGCAAAAGATGCAACAGGAATCTGCGGCCAACAAGAAAAAGGGAGAGGACTTCCTGGCCGCCAACAAGAGCAAGCCCGGCGTGGTCACTCTGCCCAGCGGCTTGCAATACAAGATCATTAAGGAAGGCACCGGGCCGAAACCGACGGCCAAAGACACTGTTGTCTGCAACTACAAGGGCACGCTGATCGATGGCAAAGAGTTTGACAGTTCCTACAAGCGAGGCCAGCCAGTCACGTTTCCGGTCAGCGGCGTAATCAAGGGATGGACCGAAGCGCTGCAACTAATGCCGGTCGGTTCCACATGGGAACTTTACATCCCCTCAGATCTGGCCTACGGAGATCGCGGTGCCGGACAAGACATCCAGCCAGGTGATGCGCTGGTCTTCCAGGTCGAACTGCTCTCGATTCAAAATCCGGGGGAGAAAACTCCGCAGCAGTAATGGCGGATCACAAAGAAGTCGTTAACGGGCGAAGCTTTTCGCCACGATGAGGTGAGGTGGACAGGCCGGGAGCGAAGCCTCCTAGCGGCGGGCGTTGTCGTGCTCTTTCTGATGTTGGTGAAAGGCGCCGATGGTGCGCTCCTTTGCGCCCATAACCTGCTCCACTTCCTTGTCGAGCCGGGCGAACCGCCCGTTATCTCCTGCCTGAAAAGCCTCAAGCTGCGAGCTTGTCAGGCGCACAAGCTGTCGCAGTGCGTCCTGGGTTGCGTCCTGGAGACGCGTACATTCCGGACAGTTTGCGGTTGAGATCTCGGTTGGCATCGGCTTTAAGATGCCTCCCTGTCCGCCAACGGGATGCCGGAAAATACGGGTCACATTGCTGTGCTAACTTCCTGCTCTTTACTGCTGGACAACCGGCAACTCGATATAGGTTTCTTCTCCCCGGCCGTGATAGATGCGCTGCATCGCTTTCTTGTAGTCTTCCGGTTTGGCCAGAAAAATATTCGGCACAAACGTCTGCGGATTCCGGTCATAGAGCGGGAACCAGCTGGACTGGATCTGTACCATGATGCGATGTCCCGGCAGAAAGACGTGGTTGGCTGTGGGCAGCGTCCACTTGTAGAGCAGCGCTGTGTTGGATTCGATTGCCGCCGGATGATCGAGACTTTCGCGGTAGCGGCCGCGGAAGATGTCGGCGGAGATCATCAGCTCGTATCCACCCATGTGCGGATCGGGAGCCATTTCTGGCGGATATTCGTCGATGACTTTGACGACCCAGTCGGAATCGGTGCCGCTAGTGGAAGCAATCAGATTGACGATCGGCTGGCCGCTGATTTTCAAGGGCGCGGTGAGCGGATCGGTTTCGAAGCTGAGCACGTCCGGGCGGCCGGAGGGCTCGCGTTGATCATCAACCAGCCACTGCGCCCAGGTGAATTCTCCGGTATAGCCCACCGGCTGCACCGGGCGCGTCCGGTATGGAACCGGCTTCGCCGGATCGGAAACATATTCGTCGTAGGCCGATTCCCCGCTTTGCGGAGCCGAGAAGCTGGCTTTCAGTCCGGCGTGCAGATAGAGCGGCTGCGGCTTGATCGAGCAACCGGACTGGCATCCTGAGGGCCAGGTATCGAGCTGGCGCCAGGTGTTCGTTCCGGTTTCGAAAGCGGAGACATGCGGCACGGTTAGCGGCGGCGCATCGTCCTGCAGATAGTGAGCGAGGAAGGGGGCAAGAATATGCTGGCGGAAATAGAGTCCGGTGTCGCTGTCGAATCGGATTGCGCCGAGAGCACTGCCCTCGCCGATCTCCTGCCCGTGATGCCACGGGCCGAGAACGAGGAACAGATTTGCATCGTCGGTTCCCGTTGCCTTCAGAGCCTTGTAGACTGCGGGTGCTCCGTAGATATCTTCCTGATCCCACAAGCTGTCGACAAGCATAGTCGGAACTTTGAGCGGTTGCTGGGCGAGGATCTTGTCCATGGCCTGGTCCTGCCACCACCAGTCATAGCTGGGATGCTCGAGCAATTGGCGCCAGAAGCCGAGCTGCTCCATGCCGTGCTGCTTGGCTAATTCACCGGCAGAGACTGCATCGAGATAATTGTTGTAATCATCGAAGTGACTTCCCCACCAGCTTTCCTGGTTCGCGCGCGTGGCTTCCTGCTCGTAGATGTAGGGCAGGTTCTGTTCCCGGAACGCGCCGTTGTGGAACCAGTCGTCGCCCTTCCATCCATCGACCATGGGGTTCATGGGAACGGCGACCTTCAGCGCCGGATGCGGATTGACCAGGCCCATCAGCGTGGTGAATCCGTCGTAGGAGATTCCGAGAATGCCAACTTTGCCGTTGCTGACGTGGATGTTTTTCACCAGCCAGTCGATGGTGTCGTAGGTGTCGGTTGAATGGTCGACCGCCGTGGGATTGAGCGGCCCGTGCAGCGGGCGCGTCATCACGTAGTCGCCCTCAGAGCCGTATTTCCCGCGCACGTCCTGCACGACGCGGATATAGCGTCCCTGGACAATGACGTCGTCGGGATTGTCGTATCCGTTGAGGATCGGGGCAAGATGAGAGCTGCCGGCGTGACTGACCTGGGCGCTCGCATTGTACGGCGTGCGCGTAAGCAGCATGGGAGCGTTGCTCACGCCTTTCGGGATGACGATGACCGTGTGCAGCTTCACCCCATCGCGCATGGGGATCATCACGTCATATTTGACGTAGTCAAAACTGGAAGTGTCGGGGCGGAACTGAGCTGGAGTTTCCGAGGGCAGACTGCCGGCCTGCTGGGCGGCGAGCTGAGCTGCCAATCCGATGGCGATGACGAAGGCAAGCAGATTTCTTCTACGGCGTAAAAGAGTGTGAATCACGCGAGAGTCCCCTGGTGACTAGGCTTGAATGCAACGGTAAAGTGTACAGATTTGAGAGTGAGGCGAACAACTGGGATATTTCAATCTGCGTTCGGCTGGATAAGGAGGCAAGGACGCGTGGGAGAAAATTGGCCCGACGAATCCTGTACACCGGACGACCGATGAGGCTGTTCCCACATGGACTGTACGAAGGGGTGGAAAAAGGAACGGCCGGCATTCCGCGCCGACCGTTCCTGCAACTGTTAGTTGATGGGGACCAGATTAGCGGCGACCGCCGCCACCGTGGAATCCGCCGCCACCATGGAAGCCACCGCCACCGTGGAACCCTCCTCCGCCGTGGAAGCCGCCTCCACCGTGAAAGCCACCTCCGTGGAATCCGCCTCCAGCTGGGCCGCGGAAGCCAGCGTTGCCGTGGAATCCAGCCCCGCCGCGGAATCCGCCGTTATAGGCGTGCATGGCGCCACCGCGATATCCCTGACCATAGATCGGATGGTTGCCGTGGAAGCCGTTACCAGCCCAGCCACGTCCGTTGCCGCCCCCAGCCCATGCTCCGCCATGGTTCCAGCCACCGTGCCAGCCATCATGTCCCCAACCGCCTCGCCATCCGTCGTGACCCCAGCCATCTCTCCAGCCATCGTGGCCCCAACCATCTCTCCAGCCATCATGATCCCAACCCCAACCGCCCCAACCGCCTCCCCATCCGTTGTACCAAGGCCCAGCACCAATGAAGGCACCATTCACAAACCAATTCGGGCCATAGTAGCCGTAGGGTGCGCAGGCGTAAGGATAGTAACTGTAGTATCCGTAGGGGCAGACCGGCGGCGCGCCAATGTAGGCTCCGACGGGACCAACTCCGATGCCCACCGAGACTTGCGCTTGCGAGTACGTCAACGGAAGCATCACCACCACCGCCAGCAGCGCGAAGTATTTCAGGTATCGCATACTCACCTCCGTCCCGGACCGTCGATCTTTGAAATCTCAGATCCGATCTCGAAGCAGGCCGTGATGCTTTTTGTTTCCGGTCTCCTCGATTTCTCGGGACCTACTGATTGGAACTCGCACGGGCAGGAAAAGTTGCAGGAATCTGGATGAGTGATTTGAGCCATAGTGGTTGAAATCAACCAGTTACGGGCAATGGTTACCAGCGGCACGTACGTATGTGCGAGCAAGATGCTGCTGTTGGTTTTTCTTAGCGCGGCAAGCTATGGGCACTGAATGGATCTATTGCAGGCAGATCCCTCAGCGGCTGGAGAAAACGTAGGCGTCAGGATCACGAAATCAGAGCGTCGCGCGTGAGTTCGAGCGTTGAAGTAACGGCGAAAATGCGACTCCCTGCCTTGCGCGTCGCCGATCAAGACAGGGAGCGTAATTGAGTCGAGCAGTCGTTATCAGTGCTGGCGCATTTGATTCGAATGCATGCCTGCGGGACAGCTTTCGGAGACGACCTGAAGCTTATCCACGAGGAACTCCTGGTTGGTACCACGATGATGTTGCGATCCGGACATGTTCTGGTTCCCACCAGTGGTAGCTTGCGATGAGCCGTTGTTCGCGGCATTTTCGTTGGCGGTACCGCTGTTCGCGTTCTGTTGGGATTGATGGCCGTGGACGCGCACGTGGTGTCCTTCGTTCTGGGCCACCTGGTTCGAGGGGGCAAGGCGAATGGCTGCTCCGCGTTCCGGCTGCAGGAAGTAGTAGGTGTTTTCCCTGACGATGCAGCCTTCCATGGAGCGCTCGCTGCCGTTATTGGCCATGGAGTTGTTTTGATTGGCCTCACTTCCATTCTGCTCGTTGGCCGTGCCTGAGCGCATGTTGTTGTGGTTCTGCCCAGTGGTGGATTGGTTTTGACCGGAATTCTGCATGGCAGAGTTGTTGTTGCCGTTGCTGCTCTGCGCAAAGCCGGGCAGGCAAAACGCAAGCAAAAAGACAGCTGAAATCGATAAGATCCGCGTGGGATTCATGGTACCGCACTCCTTTGGAAGTCCGATGAGCGGCGGAATAGAAGGGGTTGCCGGCAGAAGCGGCGTGTCTGGGGGGTTTTTAGCGTTCAGCGGCTGCGGTCATCGAGCGGCTGTGCGTGGCGGCGGATCCAGTCCAGAATTCCAGGAAAACGGAATTCCTGATGGTCCATGGAACCGTAGATGAAGTCGAGCCTTCATCGGCCGAAACATCTAAGTACAATCCATTGCGCCGCAGGAAGACATCGGTCGCGGCGAATGCGATCCGCTTATTCCCATCGACAAATCCGTGATTGGCTCCGAGCGATTCCATCAGAGCAGCCGCCTCTTCTTCAAGCGAATTGTAGTATCCGATTTGAGGACGGAAAACCGCGGCTTCGACCGCGCCCGGGTCGCGCACGCCATGCAGGCCGCCGAATCGTTCGATCAGGATTCGCTGCATGCAGTACACTTCGGCGATTGTGAGGTACTGGGCCACTTATTTCGCGAGCCGTTCCAGCAGGTCGCGATTGCGAGACACCGAGCGTTCAAAATCTTCCATCACTTCCCGGCGAACTAAATGCTGGGACGGCACGACGTTCTTAAGATAAAAGCGGAGCGCCTCTTCCAGCACGTGGCGCTTGGTCTGACCATTCTTCTCGGCAACAGCCACAAATTCGCGGTAGAGTTTCGCGTCAATTTCGGGAGTGAATTTCTTTGTGGAAGCAGGCATAGATTGCAACCTCTTGTTGGCTCAATTCTATGCCTGACCCTTGATAAATCAAGATTACTCTTGATTCGCAGTTAATCCGCTAAACTGAGGCTAGCTCGCGTGTTTCGGAGGGGTGATATTCCACAATATATCCGGCTACGGCGCTGGCAGCGACGGTCAGCGGAGAGGCCAGATACATTTGGCCGGGGCCGCTGCGGCCGGGGAAATTGCGGTTTTGCGCGCTGATCACGACCTGATCGGGACGCGAGGAGACTCCGGGGCCAGCATTGATGCAGGCTCCGCAACTGGGCTCGATGACGTGCGCTCCGGCTTGCTCGAAGATCTTCAGATAGCCTTTACGGACGCAGTAATCGCGCGTCTCCTGCGATCCGAACTGGATGAAGAACTGGCAGGAATTGGCAACCCGCTTGCCGTGCCTGAGAGCGTCGGCGAGAACAAGCGCGTACATATCCATATCTTCGTTCTTCCCAGCCGTGCAGGTGCCGCCATAGGCGATCTCGACTGGAACCGGGGTGTGCATGTCGCGGATATATTTGCCATTTCCGGGATCGCCAGGCGTGGCGACCATGGGCGTGATCTCGGCGGCATCAAGTTCGATGACCTGGGCGTATTGCGCATCAGGGTCGCTGGTGAGTCCGGCGATCGTCTTTTCGGCTTCGCGGCGATCGATGCCACGCCGTTCGACGAGGAAATCGACAGCCTTTTTGTCGGGTGCGACGATGCCGGTGAAGCCTCCGATTTCGGCGGCCATGTTGGTCATGGTGGCGCGTTCATCGACGCTGAGTTCTTCGATGGCTTCGCCCGCGTATTCCATGACCTTGGCGAGGGCCTTGCCGCTGCGAACATAGTCGAGGCTGAGAATCTTCAGGATGAAGTCTTTCGCGGTGACGTTCGGGTGGCGCTTGCCGCGGATCATGATCTTCACCGACTCGGGAACTTTCACGCGCACATCTTTGGTGATCCAGGCGTTGAAGACGTCAGTCGTGCCAATGCCGAAAGCGACGCAGCCGATGGCGCCGACGTGAGGCGTGTGCGAATCGGAGCCGATGTTGAGCTGTCCGGGAAGCGCGTAGCTTTCGAGAATGATGGAGTGACAGATGCCTTCCGATCCCTTGCGGTCTTTCAGTTCGCCGTGCAGGCGGATGCCCTGCTTTTTGGCGAAATCCTGCTGCTTCAGTTTCAGTTGCGTGGCGAGATCGAGCAGGCCGATTTTCTTTTTCTCTTCGGAAATGACTTCGTCGAGGAAGGTGAGGTGATCGCGGAAAAAGACGATGCTATGGGGATCGTTGACCTGCGCGTCTTTGCCGACATATTGCTCGAAGAAGATCGCGGCCATGGGTGTCACGTATTCGTGGCTGAAACGCAGATCGGCGCGGGCGAATCCGGTGTCTCCGGGCTTCACGGCTGCGACGCCAACTTCGCCGCGCTCGTTGATCATGTGACGGGCGAAGATCTTTTCGGCGACGGTCATGGGACGCACGGTGCCCAGCTTGGTGACGGCACTTCCCTCACCTGCGACAGATTCTCCGGCGGTCTTGATCGGCGGCAGGAAGACTTTCTTCTGCATGCGAGCGACGTTGAACGGGAAAAGGCCTCCGTATTCGATGACCTGGCGCGTGATGTCATCTTCGCCGGCGGTAAACTCGCTGAGCGGGATTTCTTCACCGGCGCGGATCTTGCCAATCAGGGAAAAATTCGTCGAAGTGAGCAGGCCGAGATTCTGGCAGTTCTGCTTGTAGATGCGCTCGATATTTTCAGCGATGACGACGCGAATTCCAGCACACATTTCGGCGTAGGGAGACTGCTCACGGCTCGATCCCTTGCCGCGGCGCTTGCCGCTGACGGCGCAGACGAAGCCGCCGCGCTTCACATCTCCGCGGCCGATGGGCAGCGTGTTGCCGCACTTCAAGCCCATGTAGGGAATCTCGCCGAGGGTCTCGTCGAAGTAGAAGCAGTAGTGAGCAGGCGTGATTTCGTCGGTCGAGATGTCGTCACGCAGCTTGGGATTGTTGGCGGAATTCTTCGTGTCCCAAGGGAGGTCTTCACCGGCCAGTTGCTTTTTGATGAGTTCAGGATCTTCGGTAAGAAAAAGAATGCGTCCGGCGAGGCGGACTTTATCAGGACGTTTTTCGATCTTGCGTTCCAGTAATGAGCTGAGCACCAGGACTCTCCTGCGCCGCGGCGGAGCGGCGATTATCTCCACAGAACTTATTTATTGTAACGCTGGAGTTTGCAGGTTCACCACCGAGCCCATCCCGACCACGAGGATGGCAATCCCCATCCTGCCGCAAAAGGCCCGACAAGTATGGGCAACCGGCGCACTAGCGGGCGAAGGCGCGGGGATCGGGCAAAGGGTCGAGGCCACGTCCGGCAAAGATTTCCTGGAACTCGTGGATCAGCGCCTCGTGAATATGGCCATTGGTGGCCAGGGTTTCGCGGCTGTTCAACTCAAACTCTGAACCGTCGAAGCGGGTGACCTGGCCGCCAGCTTCTTCGACGATGAGGACTCCGGCGGCGGTGTCCCAGGGATTGAGATTGAATTCCCAGAAACCCTCGAAACGACCGGAGGCGACATTGCAGAGATCGAGGGCGGCAGAGCCGGCGCGGCGGACGCCGTGGGTACGCAACGTGATCTGGTGATAGAAGAAAATGTTGGGATTCTTGTGGCGCTTATGGCTCGGGAATCCCGTTGCAACGAGTGATTCGTTCAGCCTGTTCGTTTTGGAAACGCAAATCTTTTCGCCGTTCAGGTGCGCGCCGCAACCCAGTTCGGCGGAAAACAATTCGTCGCGGGTGGGATCGTAGACCACGCCGGCGATGCGGCGGCGCACTTCTCCCTGCACGCGTTGTTCCAGCGCCATGGAGACGCAAAACACGGGAAACCCATGGGCGAAGTTGGTGGTGCCGTCCAAAGGATCGACGTACCAGCGGTAGTCGCTGCCCTGATCGTTGAGCCCCTGCTCTTCTCCGAGGACGTCGTGACCGGGCCAGCGCTCGCGGATACGCTCGCGAATCAGCTTCTCGGAGGCGCGATCGGCGGCGGTGACCAGGTCGGCCTCGCCCTTGTACTCGACTTTGAGATGCTGGTGGAAGTGGTGCATGAGGAGCGCGCCGGCTTCGCGCGCGATCTCGAACATGGCCGGAAGGAAGCTTTCAGTGCGGGGCATTCGGTCCGCCATTCACTTCTTCTTTACTTCTTCGGTGATGTACATGATTTCGTGCTTGAAGATGAAGAGATTGGGAGCGCCCTCACGGGTGAGGCGGATCATGTTCTTGTCGTAATACTCGACCCAGCCGTGGACGGTGGTGCCGTCCATCAGCTTGACCGAGACGGGCTTCTGTTTTTCGCCGAGGGTCTTGAGAAAGGAAGCTTCTTCCAAAGTGTCTTCGGGGGGCGGGGTGCGTCCGCGCTTGCCGGAATTGTTGTTGTGATTATTGGGCGGCCGGAAAGACATAGAAGGGATTGTACACAAGCCTGTAGGGCGGCTGAAAGGAGCGTCCTTTCAGAAGGCGTTCGAAGTGGCGGCCGGACTCGATTTCACGATGTGAGACCGGCTTTTTCACAGAAGATTTTTGGCTTGCATACAAGCAATTTAGGGGTAGAATGCCGCGCAAATTCAGTTCGCGAGGGGCGTTCAACGTGACACGGTTTCCCATTTTCGTTGTTTGCGTATTGACGGCGGGACTGGCTACGGGAGCGAGTGCGCAAGTAATGCCAGGGCGGGCTCCCATGGCCCGGTCTCATGATCTGATCGTGACGGACCGGGAGATGCCTCCCATTCAAAGGCATATCGATCCACAGAAAATAAAGCAGGAGGCGGCGGACCTGGCCAAAGCGGCGGAATCGCTTCCGGCGGATATCGATAGCGTTACCAAGGGTATGCTGCCCAAGGACATCCTGCAAAAGCTCAAGCAGATCGAGAAATTGTCGAAGCAGTTGAGGAACGAACTGAAACCGTAATGGGGTGGTGAAGGTCGTTTCGCTGCACGCCAGATCCTTCGCTCCGCCTGGAAAAAGCGGCTGCGCTCAGGATGACTCATGCTCTTGGGGGCAAAGAGCTCGCTGAAGATGCCAGCCAACGCGCTCTCTGTTTGTTTGTTTTCGCTGCGCGCCAGGTCCTTCGCTGCGCCTGGAAAAAGCGGCTGCGCTCAGGATGACGCATTTTCTGAGGAGGCGAAAAAATAAGGCCATGGCGATGAGCCATGGCCTTAGCCGTTCGGGGCAAGAGCAGTTGCCCGCGGAGCGGGTTAGAACATCATCTTCAAGCTGAATTCGATTTCACGCGGAGAACCGAGTGTATACACGCCGGTGCCCACGCCGACTCGATTGACGAAGTGTCCGTTGAAGTCGGTACCGTTGATGGTGCCCGGGCTGCCCGCGAGCAGTCCCGACATCATGCTGGTCGGAAGATCGAAGTTGGCGAAGTTGAAGACGTTGTAGAAGCCCACGGACGGGTTGATGGTGAAGCGCTCGTGGTAGCTATAGGTCCAGCCGAAAGTGGTATCGAACGCCTTCAGCCAGCCCATGTTGACCTGTCCCGGAGGCGCCAGGGGCACCGTCGGGGCGACGCCGCCCAAAGCAGAGAGGTCGGCTGCGGTCATCAGACCATTTTGAATGAGCGTGTTGCCTGCGGGCGTCGGCTTTCCAGCCACGGTGTTGTTGTAGTTGGTGAGCACGGCGTTGATGTTGCTGGCGTTGATGCCGCGCATGAAGTTGCCGACATGCGTGCCCGGCAGAGGATCCTGCGTGACGCCAGAACCCATGAAGTCGGTGCGGAAGATTTCGCCGGCGCCGATAGCAGTATTGGGAACGGTCAGCGTCGATGAAAGCGGGCTATAGAAGTGGGACATCATGCCCCATTGGAAGCCCTTCTTCAGGTTGACATAACCACCGAAGGAAAGCTGGTTGGTACGGTCGAGGGTGGAAGGCCCGAAGTATTGATTGACGTTGTTATTGTCGAGAGCCGGAACGATGAAGTCCTGGTCGCCGCTGGCTGCGGTAACGGCAGCGTCGGCACCCACTGCGCCGCCCGAGTTATCGAAGCGTGATAGCGCATAGGACACCGTGAAATTCACGGCGTCTACACCGCGCATGGGGTTCTTTACGTTATCCATCCACTTGGCCTGCAAGCCGCTATATACGGAACGGCCCACGGGCGAGAGGAATGACATGGGAGGAGCGTTGGGATTGATTCCGCCGAAAGCACAGGGACGGCCCAGTGCAGACACGCAACTAGCGCCACCCATGTCAGTAGCAGAACCCAAGCCGTTGGCTGCATAGTCACCCATAGCAGCGGGGCGCGGCGTCCAGGTTCCATTGTCGGTGGTTCCATTCGCCGGATCCGTTAGGCAGTTGCCAGAGTATGATGCCGCCACCGTAGCCGCGCCACAATTGGCAAGGGTGGTAGCGATTGCGGCTTTGGCCGCGCCAGCCCGGAAGTAGCGGATATCGCCAGCATGGTTTTGATCGACACCGAGCAGGAAGTGTGTCTGGACGTTGCGGACATAGTCAACGCTCAGGATCATGCCGGGGCGAAGTTCATGCTGAATACCGATGTTCATCTGGATGGAGCGCGGGGATTTGTAATTGGGGTTGAACATCGCCAGCGCGGGCGGGAAGAAGCAGGATCCTGCTGTTCCCGAGGCGCAACCGGCTAAACCAGGGGCTACGTAGGACGGATTCGGAGCCTGCAAGTTCAGAGGAGAATGAGCCTGATAGGCCGCCTGCAGTCCGCGGATATTCGGCAGGATGTTGCCGATCAGCGGGAAGCCATTAGGAGTAGACGCACATACCGCAGCGAAGTCGGTCGGGTCGGCGGCATTCAGGGTTCCACCAGCAATGGGTATTTGTGTCTGCAGCCCAGGTGCAGGGCAGGTTCCAAACGACTGCAAGAATGCGCCGGTAGCTTCGCGGAACGGACCGTCAAACAGGACGTTATTCCAGATGGCGTTTTCGTAGAACAATCCGATACCGCCGCGGATGGAGGTTTTACCCTTGCTGTTTGGATCCCAGGCAAATCCCAATTGAGGAGCGAGGTTGGTATTGGGCTGGGTCACAGTATTGCCCAGTCCCGGAATCAAAGCGTTCAACGCCGGAATTGCCGGATATTGGCTATCGGTACGGCCGGTATCGCGGTCGTAGCGGAGACCGTAGGTCAGAGCGAAGTTCGAACGAATTTTCCAGGTATCTCCGAGGTAGAGCAGCATGCGGTTATCCGGGCCCAAGCCGCCAGCCGGGAAACCGAGAGCCGGGTTGATGGTCGAAAAACCCAATCCATTCGCAATCGTGACTGAATCGGCGGGGTAATTCAGAGGATTCGATGCACCTCCCGGGAATGGGCCAGCCGCAGCGTGACCTATCTCACCAGTGGAGACGGCCGAGATGACCTGCGGACCGTTCTTGAAGAATGATGCAAAGCCGCCGCCCTGAATGTGGTCATAGGCAGCGCCGAAGCGAACGACGTGCGATCCCCAGATTTTGGTGCCGTCGTACTTGATTTCGTGATCGCTCTGGGGCGTGCTCTGCGGCGCGAGAAGGTTCGGCCCGGCAACCAGGCCGGAACCGCCCATGAAAATCTCGGCACCGAGGCTATTGAAGGGCAATGAGCTGTTACCGGTTGTCGCATCCACGATCTGGTTCTGGAACTTCAAATACGAGAAGCGGATGGAGTGAGTGAAGCTGCCGGTGTTGAAATCAAGCCCGACGACATGGTTGCGGGTGATGTCCATGTTGTCGTACAGGGAGTAGCCAAACCCGAAGGTCGCCCCCAACAGGTTCTTGAAGTACGAAAACCGGTAGAAGGCATGCGCGCCATGGGGAAGCTGATAGTCGACCTTGCCGAGCAATTCGCCTTCGTGGAAAGGATCGGCGAATGTGCCGGAGTACTGGGCAAAAGGCGCGGAAATGGGCACCGGAACCTGGGTATGCTGGATGGTGCGCTCACCATCCATAAAGAAGAAGAGCTTGTCTTTGATGACCGGGCCGCCGAAGTTGCCGCCGTACTGGCTGCGCTGGAAGGGCGCGGTGAATCCCGGGGGCGTGGGCAGAGCGGCGTCGCCGGTGCGGCTGTCGCGGAACTGACCAAAGGCCTCGCCATGGAAGCCGTTGGTTCCGGACTTGGTGGTTACGTTGACCGCGCCCGATGAAGTGAGCTCGGTGGACATATCCAAGCTGGACTGGCTGACCTGGAATTCCTGAATGGCGCTGGCGGGGATGTCTTCAGTGGTGGTACCTACGGTCTCGTCGGAGACGTCAACGCCGTCAACCTCGATGCGGGCGGTACGTCCGAAACGGCCACCGAACGAGATGGACGAGTATCCGGCCTTGGTGGGGTCGAAATTCTGGCCGTCCTGAATCTGTACGCCCGGCTCGAGCTGGGCCAGGTCAAGGAAGTTGCGGCCGTTGACCGGCAGGTTCTCGATCTGGTTGGCGGTGAGCACGCCCTGCACGGTGGGCTGCTCGGTGTTGACCTGGACTTCGGAGCCCTGCACTTCAACGACGGTGCTCTCTTGTCCGATCTCGAGCTTCATGTTGCCGTTGGCGACGTTGTCGACCAGAACGGTGGTCGTAAGCTGCGCGGTCTTGAAGCCCTTGGCTTCGATCTTCACGGTGTAAGGCCCGGGAACCAGAGGACCGGAGTTGTATGTTCCGGAACCGGTCGTGGTAGCTGCAACCGTACGGCCAGTGGTCGTCGATGTGATCGTCACCTTGGCACCCGGGACAACGGCGCCGGTGGTGTCGGTAACGGTTCCGACGATACTGCCAGTGGCCAACGTGGTCTGGGCGACTGCCAGGGACGAGAAGAGAAACGCAAATACAACGAGGAGGGCCAGCAGGCTAAATCGAGCGCTGCGGCTGGAGGAAGCGGAATTGAACATCGTCCACCTACCTTTCGGGATATCCGGAAACTGATTCCGGGTTCGATCACGAACAATTACCGGGAAATCGAATAAGTTCAAAACCTGTGCAAGTGACGCCTGGGCTACGCTGGCACCGTGGCGCTCTAAAGATGGTTCTGAGAATTCAGTTGGCTAGCGCTTGGCCTTCGCCCACACATCCCCATATGGCACTAGCTTGGCTGTGGATTAAGCAATTTGAGCGCCAGGCGCACCCGAGGTATACGGGAATCTTGGTAGCTGTTTTATATTCAGTGACTTACCTAGTGTCTTCGAGCAATTAACGGTTCGATTAACGAGTTGTTTTGTCAGGAAAACATCCGCAATTTCATATTTCTCTTTTGTGAAATTGAATCAAAGTGAGGGCAAAGTTGATGCCTCGGGCGTTAAAGCGCCACATCTTTCTTGTTTCTTGGGGCTCGGGCGGCCCGTCTAAAGCAGAGCCCTTTCAAAGTTGAGGAATGCGTCTTGGCAGGCTAGCAGCACGGCCAAATCCGAGGCCTTGCAGAAGTCAAAGATTGGATCTTGTGAAACCTGCCTCGATCGAGTGCAGGAGTGACCCGTCTTCTAGTCGGATTCGGTCTTTACGGTGTAGTAGCCGGCGCGGTGGCGAGTCTCATAGCTTGTGGCGTTCGGAACCCCGGTAAGGCGGACGCTGATGCGGCGGAACTGGGACCAGGACGTCCGTTGCGTCGGATAGTAGGCGAGCAGGTACTCGGTGCGCAGCTCCTCGCTGATCTTGTGGAAGGCATCGTCGAGCTGCTGGATCGAGGTAGCGTAGTAGTACTTGCCGCCGGTGTCGGCGGAAATTTGAATCAGGGCGTGCTCGCCGCCAGTATCGCGTCCGGCGCTGTTCTCGATGGGCACAACGATGATGGAGTAAACGATCGCTTCGGCTTCCTGGGCGGCGCGCAAGGCTTCCTGATAGTTGACCTTGCTGACGGTGTCGCCGCCGTCGGTAATCAGCACGATGACCTTGCGTCCGTCGCGACGATCGAGCGAGCGGGAAGTCAGATAAAGAGCATCGTAGAGGGCGGTGGCTGCGCCCAGATGGATGTGATCGATGGCTTCATCCAGCCGCTTGAGGTCCGGAGTGTAGGCGCTCTGCTGGCGCACAATTTCGCTGAAGGAAAAAACCGAGAGGGCGTCGATGGGACGGAGAATATCCTTGGCGAAACGCTTGGCCGAAGCCTGTTCCAGAGAAAGATCGGTGCGGGTACTAAGACTGGTGTCGACTGCGAGAGCGATCGACAGCGGCAGAGCAGATTGCTTTTCGAAAATAGCGATCTTCTGGTCTTGCCCGTCTTCCTGCACAAGGAAGTTGTCCCTGGTCAGGCCGGCGACGGGGGCTCCGTGAGCGTCGGTCACGCTGACGAAGACGTTGACAAGTTTGACTTCGACTTTAAGCTGGGGATCATCTGACTGCTTGGGATGGCTGGGCTGGGACCATGCTGGGATTGCGGCGCTCCACAGCAATCCCGTAAGAAGAATGATTTTGCAGTTCGGGATACGGCGCCCCAGAATCGACGATGGTCTCATCGGATGGAGTTGATTATACCTTTGCAAAAATCTCCTCAGCCTTCTGCGGCTTGAAGATCGAAAAATGACGCCAGCCCACGGGGATTCATTCCGTTAGATGCGCAGGCCGAACGCGGGCTGCCTATGGGGCGGGGGTGGCGCGAGGAATTTCGGGGGGAAAGGGGTCACCGTCGGCCCAAACGGCGCCATCTTCGAAATACTCTTTTTTCCAGATGGGGACGGTGCGCTTGAGGGTGTCGATGAGCCAGCGGCAGGCGTCGAAGGCCGCGGCACGATGAGCGGAGACGACGACGATCAATACGCTGATCTCGCCGATCTCGAGGCGGCCGAGGCGGTGAACGATGGCGACGTCGCGGATTTTGAAATCCGCGAGGGCTTTGGCCGCCAGTTCGTCCATCTGCTGCATGGCCATGGATTCGTAAGCTTCATAGTCGAGATACAGCGTCTTGCGACCGCGGGTCTGATTGCGCACGACGCCTTCAAATACTACGGCGGCGCCGTCACTTCCCTGCTTGAGCCGGTTGAGAATGGTCTGCGTCTCGATGGGCGAACGCTGGATCGCGCAGTGGGAGGTGGTAGTAGCGGTTGGCTGAAGTTCCGATCCTCCACTTACCGGAGGAAGCAGGGCAACTTCGTCGTTGGATTTCAGCGTAGTTGAAGGATCGGCGTATTGCTGGTTTACCGCGATGGCTAGCGACGCTGCGGCATTTTTCAATTGCGGGAATTGCGACTGGTAATAATCGAGCACTTCGCGGGCGGAAGCGTGATCGCGGAGTTCGATGGAATCGGCTGGCCTGCCGACCAGATCTTTCAGGACTCCGAAGAAGAGCACGCGTATGCGCATGGATGGTAAGAGTTTACTGTTTTTAGGCGGAAAAGGTTATCGGCAGGCGGCGCCAATAAACCTTTCGGGGGCAGATGGCATCTTTGCATGATCTTGTCGGATTTCCCCGCTTTGGAGCCAGACATGAATTCTGCCGCGGCGTCGTACTTGAAGCGACCCATTCCGCTTTCGATCATATTTTTCTGCACGCTGGCGTTTCACGGTCCGCTGCTGTTGATGAAGCTGCCGGCGCACAGCTTCGACGCCAATTTTCACATGTCGATGGCGTCGCACTATGCGCAGCACTGGTTCGATCCGTGGAACAAGAAGGCGCTGGCAGGATTTTCGGAGACGACGTATCCGCCCCTGACGCATCAGTGGATCGCCATCTTCTCTCACGTTGTCGGGCTGGATTATGGGTTCATGATCGTCCAGGGGATCGCGATTTTCCTGCTTCCCTTTGCGGTGTATCGTTTCGCGAAATTATGGACGGATGAACGCGCGGCGAGCTACGCGGCACTGCTGTCGATCTTTACGGGATCGCTGGCGCTGCTGGTTTATCAGGATGGGCAGATTGGAACGACGGCGGCGACGACGTTGTTTTTGTTAGCCATTCCGTATCTTTATCAATACATCGTATGGGGCAAGAAGCAGGATTTGTGGCTCGGAGTCTGCATTTGCTGCACCGCGGCTGCGGCCCACCATGCGACCTTGTTATTCGGCATGGTGTTCTTCATCCCTCCAACGCTCTGGATCGCGGTGCGGGATTATCGCGAGTCCCACCCGGAGGTATCGATTACCAAGCCGGTTCAGCGAATGGGGATATTTGCCGGGCTCAGCCTAGCCGGGATGGCTCTGGTGCTGCTGCCCTACATCCTGATCATGATGAAGAACCCGATCAATCAGGTGCCGATCCCTCACATGAGCCGGTCGAACTTTCTATTGCATCCGATCTGGGGATTGCATTACTGGCTGATGCCCTTCAGTTTCGTGGTGCTGGCGTTGCCGTACATTTTCTACAAAGGAGCCGAGCGGAGGTTGCGTCCGCTGCTGTTGGGATTCTATTTTGCGCTGCTCTTTGGGCTGGGCGGGACGACGCCACTACCCCGTCTTTTGCTCGGCAGGGCCTATGAGATTCTAACGTTTGAGCGATTCACCTTCTGGGCGGTGCTGCTGGCCCTGCCTTTCGTTGGAATGCTCGCCGCCACGCTCATTGACCGCTTCCAGATGAAAGCCGTCGCAGGAATCGCGGTGCTGGCAATCGGTTGCGGGGCGCTGGCCGCCGCCTGGAATACGTATTTTCCCCTGTTGGCTGCTCCGATCGATGTGAGGCCGGTGGTGAACTTTCTGAACCAAGGCGATCATGCGAAATACCGTTACATGACTTTGGGCTTCGGCAACGCGCTTTCGAGGGTGATGTGCTACAGCAACGCTCCGAGCGTGGATGGCGAATACAATTCCGGTCGAACACTGCCGGAAATGACGAAATACGGTGCCGGGCAGTTGAGCAGCGCAAAGTTTTACGGGTCGCAGGGAATGGAGTCGCTGGCCGCGATGCTGAAACATGCCGATCACTATGGCCTTCGTTACATTTTCGTGCACGACGCATACTACGAGCCGATGCTCACTTTTGCGGGGTGGCGCAAGATCGAGGACTATAACGACGGCGAGGTTACTGTCTGGACGACGATCGGCATTCGGGCGGCGTATGACATTCCGTCACCGTTACGACCTCCGTTGTGGCAAGGAATCATGTGGGGGACGCTGCCGGTGGGTGTGAGCCTGCTGACAATCGCGCTAGCGTTCATGCGTTGGCAGAAGCGGAAGGCATTTACCGATGAGACGCAAACCGACGCTCTAGCGGCAGGATTTCCTGACTGCATAGACAATCTAGCGCACAGCCCAGGGCCAACGGTTACTCCTGCAGCTTAGCTGGCGGTTTCCAGCGCGAAGCGCAGGCGCCTTCTGTGCATAACATCCGAATATCTGCGTAGTTACGAGGGTGACGAGCCGTCGTAACAAATGCTGGACCACAATTGGACGATCGACTGCTATACTGTGGATGACGCTTTTGCTACGGTTAGCTCGTCACGCGGTGGTCACTTCTTTAGACCAGATTCATCTCCGCCTTTCCTGCCCGCCGTTTATTTGCGTGAAAATCAAAAGACAAATGTGAGCGGCTTCGCGACTCTGGACGTGTGTCAGAGCGTGCGCGACAACTAACCGCTCAAGAAAGAAACAAATTCGAATGACCAAATTCTCAGAACTGCCCCTGTCTTCTGCGCTACAGCGGAAGCTCGCGGCAGCTCAGTTCATTAGCCTCACCCCCATCCAGGAACGTGCCATCCCTCCTGCTCTCGAAGGCCGGGATGTCATTGGCACCGCCGACACAGGAACTGGTAAGACACTGGCATTTCTCCTCCCGGTCATTGAGACCCTGAACCGGGAGCCAGCACGCCATACCGTCGCGTTAGTGCTGCTACCGACACGCGAACTCGCGATGCAAGTACACGAACAGTACGAACAACTCCGAACGAAGACGATGCCTAAGGCAGCCCTCATCATCGGTGGCGTCTCTGAGAAGGCGCAGATCCAAAGTCTCCGGACTGGGTCGCAACTAGTGATTGCCACTCCGGGACGACTGCAAGATCTGGTCAACCGCACTTTCGCTGACTTGCAACACGTCAAGCTACTCGTACTCGATGAAGCGGATCGCATGTTGGATATGGGATTTCTGCCAGCGATTCGGCGGATACTTGCAACCCTGCCCAAGCAGCGCCAGACCCTGTGCTTCTCAGCCACGATGCAGCAGTCGGTTGCCAGCCTCATCAATGACTATATGCACGATCCCGTGCGGGTCGCTTTAGGCTCGGTGCTCAAGCCGGCCCAGACGGTGCAACTCACAGCGTACGAAGTACGTCCGGGAGAAAAACTCGACGTTCTCCGCCAACTGCTCTATGCCGAATCAGGTCAGACGCTGATTTTTACGCGCACGAAGCGAGGCACCGACCGCCTGACCAAGGAGTTGGTACGCGACGGTTTTGCGGTCGCCATGATTCATGGCGATCGCTCGCAGTCACAACGCAACGGAGCTTTGAGCGGATTTCAGGAAGGCCGTTTCCAGGTGCTGGTCGCAACTGATATCGCATCCCGCGGTTTGCACGTGGATGACGTTGCCCACGTCATTAACTACGATGTGCCCAAAATGGCCGAAGACTTCATTCATCGCGTTGGCCGGACTGGTAGAGCCGGACTTCAGGGACGCGCCTCGACGTTGGCGGCTGGAGCCGAGGTGGTGGAATTGCGCCAGATCGAACGTACTCTCAGATTGAAGATTGAACGTTTGCAGGCCGAAACGGCAATGGCGGGGGCACCAAGGCCAATCATTCAAAATACGCTAGCCTCGCGGACCCTCACCGCGTTGCCGGGCGAGATATTCGTCTAGTGTGGTAAGCAGGTTGCCGGGAGGGTCAACCGTCCCGGCAACCTGCCACCGATGCAAATGCCGGATTGCTCACGCTTCCCGGCGGGAATCCCGTGAAGATGATCCTTCTTTCCGGAATTTTTTCCGTGCCCGTTTCCGCGCCAAAGCGGATTTCACCCGGCGCTTTTCGCCCGGCTTCAAGTAGTACGAGTGCCGTTTCACTTCTTTGATGATGTCTTCGGTCTGAACCTTTCGTTTGAACCGCCGGAGCGCATTCTCTAAGGATTCGCCCTCTTGCAATCGAATTTCTGCCACGCTCAGCCTCCCTCACAAGATTACTGCAATGTAGATCTCAACAGATAGCCGTACATTTCGTACAGTCAATTGTTTGTCCCCGCAGAGGCCTCGTAAGCCGGCAACACGAGCTCTTCGCCGCGGTGCTCACCGGTGAATCATTCCCCGTTGCCAGCATCCTCTACGCCAAGATTGAAAAGTGCTGCCTGCTCTGCAGCATGTTCGCGCAACTCCGCCATCTCGTCGACGCCCCCTACATCAGACTTCTCCTGCTTTCGCTGACTCCTGCGCTCGGCTTTGTCGCGTTGTCTCTGTTGCCGTGTGTGTTCCTTCTGGCGCTTGGTGAATGTTGATCGGCCTCTTGGCATGTGTATTCCCCCGGAATCTAAATCGCTGACAGGCATTTTGCGGCTTGACCGGACATATTTCGTACAGTCGAAAAAGCTACCAGCGCGGTTCCCGCGGCTGGCGGGGATGGCCGCGATAGTCGTCTCGCCCACGGCCGCCTCCACCGCCAAAGCGATGGCTTCCGCCCCGAGGGCGTTCCGCCTTAGGCTTGGCTTCGTTGATCGTCAACGTGCGTCCACCCAGGTCAGTCCCATTGAGCATCGCGATAGCATTGTCGGCTTCGCTCGGATTGCTCATCTCCACGAACCCGAAGCCGCGAGAGCGGCCTGTATCCCGGTCCGTTACCAGTGTGATCTTTTCCACCGCACCGTGCGCCTCAAACAGATTTCGCAAATCCGCTTCGGTTGTGCTGTGGGGCAGATTGCCAACATAAACATTCTTCATCGCAATTCCTCTTTCAGTAAATCGTCTAGGCTGGCCAGTGCAATACTTGGTTTCGCCGTTCGTCCTTCAGAATCTCGAGGCGGAGGAGGCAGGGCTCGCATAGCTTGCGTGCGCGCCATGAACGCGGAGCGCACCGCGGAGATTTTTCGGGAAGCTTCCAGAATGCCCCAACGCTGCGTCGTATCTCCTGGAACAGCGGGAAATCTGCCGTCTCCTCCGCCAATAGCAACCTGTTCGTCACCGCTCTCCATTGCCAATTCTTGATCTGCGCTAGGCGAATCGGTGAGATATTCTGGCCGCCCCACCAGGAAAGCCAACCGCTGCGGGGGAGCCGCGCTGCGCAGGTCATCACAAAACTTGTCGCGTTGGCCCCGCCCCTTTTCCATGCTGATCAATACCAGGTCGTACAGTGCAGGTTTCCACCATATACGGCCTTCCACGATATCCGCGGCGCTATCGACGTCAATCCCCAGCTTCCGCATGACTTCTGCACGCAAATCCCGCTTCGCATGCGATGTGTCGATCAGCAATACTCGCTTCTTTTTGAGGGCATCGGGAATGGGCCGGGTGGCCGATAGCTCCAGCAACGGAGTATTCATCCTGACACCGGCCTTGGCTGTGTGTGAACTCTCGAGTCGGCTGACTTGCGTGCGTGCATTGCGCGCTGCAGCAGTTCGTGCGTACGTTTCCGGCGCGCTATCTTTTGTTTTCGCTCCCGGTGAAACCTGGATTTGTCTCCGTTGCGTGCGGACATGGCGAACTCCTGATAGGAAAAAGATTGTCAGCTTTGGAACTACGCGTTGGACAGCCGATCACGCGGACCCGCTTAAAGGCCAGATGGAATGCCGCGCACAGAAACAACGAATGTAAGGATCACGCCTCTCGATCTCTCAATCGCGAAGGTCGCAAGGTTCTTAGGCGTGTCTTCGAGGTTAAGTATTGACAGTATATCGCGTTTCGAATCCTGTCGTGTGAAGGCGAACATCTAAGAACGCACACCAGAGCGGCAGATCAGTGGGCAATGTGCGGGATCGCCCTCTCGTCCTTACACCTGCAAATGTGGGGAGCAACGGGGTCACGCGCATGGGCTGTTTGCAGATGCCGAACAAGGACAAGCAGAGAGAACAGTGCAGAATGGCACTTCATATTCGGAATGCCCTTTGAATTAAAGGTAGAGTCCATCTGTGAAACCCAGGTTTAATTCCCCGATTGCGGCTGTTGGAGCACAGGAGCCTCAGGCCGGCAGCAAATTCCGTAATGTTGCCAGAGCTTAAACCAAGGGCTATGCGCCATCATTTCATCGTGCCTACGGTTCGCAGCAGAGATGTCACTCGCGCTGAACGGCCGAGTGTCCGCAGCTTCGAACATTTCCTCCAGTTGCTGGATTTCGGAAATGATGCGATCAACATCCATGCACGACAGTATAGCGGAAGAATTTTCGGGTGCAACCCTTCGCAGTTCACGAATCGTGAGAGCCGCCTTTGTTGCAGCCCCTTATGGAAATCGGACACTATCAAATACCTTCAAGACAAAGAAGCCCGTCCGAGCGTAGAGAAAGGAGATAGTCCGGTGGGGCTTTCGGATTCCTAGAGCAATCCGCAGAATCTGCGATTGGACCAACGAAGCACACACGAATTCTATGAACCGTCGAATATTCACCAAGTTGGCTTTGACAATGGGAGCATCGGTCGCATGGGGCGACGCATTTGCGACCACGTCACGGATTCCCTGGCGCGAACAGCGGGAACTCTTCCCCGAAGGCGTAGCCTCCGGAGACCCTGAGGCTGACAGCGTAATGCTGTGGACGCGGTACCCGCAGGCTAATCCAAATTTTCAGGCCAATCTGCGAGTGGAGGTCGCTGAGGATAGAGCATTCACAGCCGTGATTTCGGCCGCCAAGGTGCCGGTTTCTGCCGCAGGTGATTGGACCTGCCGCGTATTGGTCGGTGGACTCAAGCCTGCCCGCGTCTATTGGTATCGCTTTACGGACGAAAACGGTATGGGCAGCCGCATCGGGCGGACGATCACAGCTCCGGATGTTAGCGACCCTCGGCCGGTCAAATTTGCTTTTGTAAGTTGCCAAAATGTGAATCAGGGCGCGCAAAATGCCTATCGCCGAATGATCTTCGAGGATGAGCAAGCGCCGGAGAGTGATCGTTTGGAGTTTGTATTGCACCTGGGCGATTTCATTTATGAGATGGTGTGGTACCCGCAGGATCGGCCGCAGGGGATGTACGATCGACGGCTCCGCGACATTGTTCACTACCCGAACGGCGAGAAAATCGGCGACTGCCACGTGCCGACAAACCTCGATGATTATCGAGCCATTTACCGGGCGTATTTACACGATCCAGATATTCAGGATGCACGGGCTCGCTTTCCATTCATAAGCATGTGGGATAACCATGAGTTCAGTTGGCGTGGCTGGCAGTCGCTGGAGAAATACGAAAAGACCGAGGCCAGACAAACGCGCAAAGTCGCGGCTAATCAGGCATTCTTTGAGTTCCAACCGGCGCGATTAGTGCGTCCAAACACAACTTCCTTAGAGGAGTTCGAGCCCCCCGAAGTGGTAGACGCTCCCGTTACCAGGTTCGACGACCACGGACTCGGTCTTGAGCCGAACAATCTGGCTGCCGTGGGCTCTCTCAAGGGATATCGCGCAATCCGCTGGGGCCGCAATGTCGAACTGATCATTACCGATCAACGAAGCTATCGATCGGAAGAACCAACTGATATGCCGGAAGCGGCGGCACTTTCCAGCAAAGATTTCCCGGATATGACACCGCAGCAGGCAATGGAAGTTCTTGACGCTGGCCGTACGTGCAGCGACAGCAAGCCCCCGGCGACGATCTCTTCCAGCGATGGAACCGTCAATATTCCAAACATCTGGGCAGTTCGGCCGCCGCAGACGATTCTCGGAGCAGAACAGAAGAAGTGGTTCCTTGATCGCCTGAAACATTCGAGGGCGACATGGAAAATATGGGGAAATACTACGGCAACGCTTGAGATGCGTGCGGACCCGCAAAATCTTCCCCAAGGCCTTACCAAACCTTGGCCGTGGTCCGGGTACGCGGGCTTTGCCCTGCAAGACTGGAGCACCGCGTACACGGAGAAGGGGGAAATTTACGACTTTGTTTCCCAGCAGGAGATCACAGGGTTCGTTACCATCGCGGGCGATCGGCACGCGTTTTGGGCAGGTTTGGCGGCAAAGTCGCTCCCGCCGCAGGCTGTTTCTCCGGTTGGCCTGACGTTTGTAACCGGATCTATTTCCGCACCAGGATTTGTTGAAGCCTATGAGCACGCCATCCCGAAGAATCATCCTTTGCGCGCCCTTTATGTGGGACAGGGCCCTGAAGATCGCACGTCGCAACCAACCTTCAATATGCTACTGCGACACGGAGTAAAGTCATGCCTTGAATATGCCAAGAGCGGAGACATAAAGAGGGCTCGGATGCTGTCAAACCCAGACCTGTCGCCTCACGCCTCCTTTATAGACATGGCAGGTCACGGATATTCGTTGGTCCGGTGCACTAGCGATACGATCGAAACGGAATTCGTTTGCATACCCCGTCCGCTCGAGCGCAGTGACCGTGCAGATGGCGGCGCGTTGAAATATCGAGTGAGGTTCCGCGCGTCTGTTTGGCGGAAAAATGAGCCGCCAAGCTTTAAAACGGAGATCCTCGAAGGCGACCCCAAATTCTCAATCTAGATGGAGCGCCGTGACCATGCTGCTGTTGATTCCGTACGCCCTCTTCCAGCATTGAGACAGGAACTCGGTCTCTTTGATGGAGTGGCTGTTGTGGTGGGTACCATCATCGGGTCGGGAATCTTTCTAATTCCAAGCTTTGTTGCTATTCACCTTCACTCTCTGGCCGCGGTATTGCTCGTGTGGGCGGTGGGAGGGGCGCTGACATTGTGCGGCGCATTGTCTCTTGCAGAACTCGGGTCTATGTATCCCGGCACCGGCGGTCTGTGCACGTATTTACGGGAAGCGTACGGTTCCCTGTGTGCCTTCCTCTATGCCTGGGCTCTGCTGCTCATGATTCACTCCGGAAGTATTGCTGCATTAGGCGTGGCGTTTGGGCTCTTCCTTGGGCAGGTCGTAACCTTGACTCCGCTTGAGCAAAGGCTGTTCAGTGCCGGTCTGATTCTAGGATTAACGCTCGTCAGTTGCCTGGGCATGCGTGCCGGAAAGCTCGTTCAGAACCTATTTGCGATCGCAAAGATCAGTGGCCTGACTGCAGTGATTTTTCTTCTTACGGCAAAAGGCAGGCGTCCTCTTCATCTTTTGGCCACGACCGGCGCCAGACGCGGAGATGCCCTTTCCCTCGCAACGTTCGGTATTGCACTCATTGCCGTGCTCTGGGCCTACGAGGGCTGGCACGTCATATCTTTTGTAGGGGGAGAGATGAAAAAACCGCGCCGGGACTTGCCGCGGAGCCTTCTTTATGGAGGCACGATTGTTATGCTGATCTTCCTGCTGGCGAATCTAGGCTACTACCGCGTGCTCTCCGGCACTGAGATTCAAAGCAGCAACGCGGTTGCTTCGTATGCGGCTGGCAAAGTCATGGGACCAATCAGCGCGAAATGCATCTCTTTGCTGATACTGGTGTCCATGATCGGTTGCACTAACGGCCTTATATTGACGGGTCCACGCGTGTATTACGCCATGGCGTGCGACGGCATATTTCCCAGTGTTTTCGGCAAGCTGAATAACCGCTTTCGAACGCCGACGCTTGCATTGATAACGCAAGGCATTTGGGCCGCACTGCTTGCGGTATCCGGAAGCTATCAGCAGCTTTTCACTGACGTGGTGTTCACGGCTTGGATCTTCTACGGCCTGGCAGTCGCGGGCGTCCTGATATTGCGGCGGCTGCAACCTGAGCGGCAGCGTCCCTTTTCTGTTCCCGGGTACCCCTTCCTTTCGTTGCTCTTCTGCGGCGCAGCCGCAGTCCTGGTGGTGAGCAACGTCATTCAGGAGCCCCGCGCCGCACTCACCGGGCTCACCTTGGTGGCTACGGGCCTGCCGGTTTACTTCTGGCAACGAAGGAACCTTCGGGCCGGCAGCGTAGCCCTAGAACTGGACCAGGGAGAGTAAGCGTATAAGGTTTATCCATCAATAACGGGTCATGGGACAGTCGGTTTACTCTGCTTCTTAAGTTATTGCTCTCTGCTTCATCGGCGCGAATTGCGCTTGCATTGAAGCTTGCAATCCCCAATCATCAAATACATTCAATACAACTTGATTGAACCGATGCCATGTTAGTTGCCATCCGGATCCCTATGGGGATTTCGGTTGGCCTGTGCCACTCGATCACCTTGTCTGTTAAACCTGTTCGGCGAGCGACTGGATCGTGGATGGAAGTGAAGACGCCAGATCTCATATGAAAATCCATCTCAACGCTGAGGCATTGACTGCTTTGAAGTACTGTATTCGTGTGGCGGATGCATTCGACTGCGAGGATATGGCAGTTCTGGCTACACAGCTTGGCTATCCCAGTACTGCTCAAGAAATTCAACGGCGGATCGCAGAGATGAAGGATAGGGATCGGTACGCGGTCTATGTCGCTGTGGACTCGAACAAGAAAGTCATAGGGTGGATTGGCGTTTATCTGTTCCGAGCAGTGGAGGTCGATGAATTCGCAGAAATCAGCGGCTTGGTTGTTGAGCAATCCGTCCGAAGTCATGGAATTGGAGCGAAGCTTTTGCTCGCCGCCGAGGAGTGGGCCCGTACCTCGGGGTGTCTTCATATATCGGTGCGATCCAATGTTGTGCGAGAGCGGGCGCACAAATTCTATCTCAGGCACGCGTATGCGTTTACGAAAGTCCAGAAGACTTTCGTAAAGAATTTGCAGCGATAGCCGCAGAAGCTCCTGCTCGCGTTTGCCGCCACGCCCGCGGTGGTGCTCCGGTGGTTCGGCTGATCCAGCGAGTCATATGAGCCTGATCGGCAAAGCCAGTCTCCACTGCGATCGCGGAAAGAGCATCGGTCCCGCCGGTGATCCGAAGCCATGCTCTGCGCGCACGCGATTCCGCCTTGAACACTTCTGGAGAAATTCCATAAGCGCTTGAAAAACCTCGCGAAACGGTCTCGGCCGCCAGTTGGCGGGTCCGGGCCCAGTCGCCAATCCTGATCGATGCATCGGTGACCAGTTCGGTAGCCAACAGATCGGGCCAATCATTACGCGTTCTTGGCGACTTTGCAGGACTTTTTCGAAGAAGTTCCTCCAAGAGCAGCCTTGCATCTTCCGGAGATTTCTCAGCGGCAATGGCTACCTGGTCGAGCTGATCAATATGGTACAAGCCAGAATCGATGACAGGGTCTGACCAGGGCAAGCGCACCAACCGCACGCCGGCGCGTATCTTCTGATTCGCATGACAGTCGAGCCTCGGATGGATCAAAACATCCCCCGCGCTTGCCTGAATGCGACCGGCGTAACCGGCTTCTTCAAAGGCGCCCGATAGTACGACGGTGGCGTAGGCCGATAAATGACGATGGCGCGGCAAACTGAAATCGTGCTTGAGAAAGTCAATTCCGGGAATGATATTCCGAAAGCTAAAGCTCGCAGAAAGATCTCGGCGCAAAGGTTGTCGGGGCTTGAGCATGCAGCGTGTAGCTCCTCCCTGCTTGAACATTACCGAATTGTCCAGCCCACTTCAACGTGCGCTGCCTCTACTGCGGAAGTGGCGCAAAGGATCATTCTCCATGGATTTTGCCGGCGCGCTGTTTGGCCGGAATAAAACTTCGCTGGTAGAATGAGTTTGCCACCAGCAATTTGCTTTCTTTATGTGGGGCTATAGCTCAGCTGGGAGAGCGCATCGTTCGCAACGATGAGGTCGTCGGTTCGATCCCGACTAGCTCCACCATCCTTTCAAAAACTTGCGGATTGATTCTGAAAACCATTTTCAAGTTTTTGGCTTTCAATTGGAACAAACTTGTCTACGTAGTGGCACAGCTTCTGGACCGCTTCGATCTGGGCTTCGCTGACAAACTGAGCATAGATATCCATAGTGGTGGACCAACGACGCCTGGGGGAAGATCACCGGCCAGACCGTCACCAGCGGATGCTGCTTCAGATTTTCGGCGTCGGTCAATACGAATGACCAATTGCAGGGCGGATACACCTACGATGCCGCGGGCAACCTGACCTATGACGGCTCGCACCACTACACCTACGACGCCGAGAATCGCGTCGTACAGGTCGACAGCGGAGCGACGGCGAGCTATGTCTACAACGAACTGGGCCAACGGGCTGAAAAGACCGTTGGGAGCGCCCCGACCGATAGATCGGCCTACCCAGATTTCTGCTAGCCAGGACCGGGAGGGCGATGGACAGGAGACGCAAGGTGGAGCTATTCGAAGAGATCAGGCGGGAGCACGCGCATGGAACCGGTTCGATTCGCGCAGTCGCGAAGAAGCTGGGCTTGCATCCGCGACTAATCATGTGGGTGTTTTGGCTCGTCACACGCCGAGTCAACAATTTAGGGATGCTTCTAAGGCAGGCGCTCTAACCAACTGAGCTAACCACCCGGCTGCTGCGGCAATCCATAGCCGAATCGGGCAAGAATCTGGGGACAGCTGAAGTAGGTAACGTCTTTGGGATTCTCCCATGAGAGCGACGCCGATGTCGAGCGAGCGCCCCTGCTACACTTCCCCAGTGCGGCACCTCATCGTAAACGCGGATGACTTCGGCTACACGCCGGGAGTTAACCGCGCAATTGTGGAAGCGCACACGCGCGGCATAGTTACTTCGTCCACCTTGATGGCAAACGGACCGGCATTCGCGCAGGCCGTGGCTCTGGCGAAGGCATCTCCGCAACTGTCTGTGGGATGTCATGTCGTACTGATCGATGGCGAGTCGGTGCTTCCTGCGGCACAAATCCCAAGTCTTGCCAAGGGCGATGCTCAGTTTGGCAAGAACCTGAAGAGCTTCGCGGTGCGCGCACTCGCAACCCGACTGCGCCCACAGGAGATCGAGGCGGAAGCGACTGCGCAGATTCGTAAACTGCAGGGCGCTGGAATCGCGGTTTCGCACATTGATACGCACAAACACACTCATTTGTTTCCGGCTGTGCTGCAGCCGCTATTGCGGGCTGCGGCCGCGTGCGGAGTGCGAGCGCTACGAAATCCATTCGGCCCTCGCCGTCCGCTGCGTTCTTCGCAACTTCTGGCACGCCCAAATTTGTGGACTCGCGTCGCCGAAGTGCGCATTCTGCAACGATTTGCCGGAAGATTTCGGGAAGCGGTCGGACGAGCGGGATTTGTCACCCCGGACGGCACGCTGGGAATTGAGGTCACCGGCGTACTCGATGAGGAACTTTTTCGCGCGATCGCGCGCACGATTCCGAAAGGAACTTGGGAATTCGTCTGCCATCCAGGCTATAACGATAGCGACCTGCAAGCAGCGAACACGCGCCTGAAACAATCGCGCCAAACGGAGTTGCGGGTTCTGACTTTGCCGCAGGCTCGGGAAGTGCTGGCGGAACTGGGGGTCAACCTCATTTCCTACCATGAGTTAGCTGCGGAACTGGCACGATCGACACGGTAGAAACACGGTACCCTCGTAACCTACACATATAACTAGCGATAGTATGATGTACTCGAAGGCTGATAGCCGAAAGCTGGAGGTTCGCATGGCCGCACAGGGATCCGCTCCGCGCGCGACAATGGATCTCCGTGTCCGCGTTTGGGGAATGGGGGCAAACGACCAGCCATTTTTCCAGAATGCCGTCGCACAAAATATTAGCGCCACCGGGGCCTGCATTTACGGCATTGAGAAGGAACTGAAGGTCGGCGACGTTATCGGCGTTCAATACGAAACCAAGAAAGCCCGCTGCAAGGTTGTGTGGATAGTCGATGCGGGCGGCGTAAAAAAACTACAGATCGGGGTACAACTGGTTGCGGACCAGGAATGCCCGTGGAAGAGTATGCTCCCACCCGAGGCCCAGGCCGCCGTCGTGCCCGTGGGGTATGACAATCGCAGGAAGTTTTTCCGGCACAAGATTTCATTTCCACTGGAGCTACGCGATGAGCGCGTTAACACGCCCATGCGCGTGAATGCGACCGACATTAGCGGCAATGGTTGCTACGTCGAGACCGTCATGCCGCTGCCGATTGCCACTTCACTCAAGGTCGAACTCTGGATCGGCGAAGAGCACGTGCAAACCTCCGCAATCGTGCGCACCTGCGATCCTGGCGTGGGCATGGGGATCGAGTTCACCGGACTGACCGAAGACACAAAGCGCCGTTTTCAGGCTCATCTCGATCAAGTCGATCCGGGCGGACTGGCGACAGCACCGCAATTTACCCGCTAATAAACCGGAATCCGCGCAATTCCCACCTGCTCCGTGTAAAATCTGCAACCACGGCTCCTTCTCGCCATCGAATGACAGAACAGAAAGGGTGCTTGCGGAATGAAGATTGGGATCACGTGTTATCCCACGTACGGCGGTAGCGGAGTGGTAGCCACGGAACTTGGATTGGAATTAGCCCAGCGGGGCCATGAGATCCACTTCATCTCCTACGCGCAGCCTATCCGGTTGCGCGGCGAACAGCCCAATATTCACTATCACGAGGTCGAAGTCTCGCGTTACCCGCTGTTCGACTATCCACCCTATGACCTGGCGCTGGCAACACGGATGGCCGAGGTGTCGCAACTGTACGATCTCGACCTGCTGCATGTGCACTATGCGATTCCGCATTCGGTGAGCGCTCTGCTGGCCCGGCAGATGCTCGCTGACGGCCCGCGTGGTCGGCGCTTGCCCTTCGTCACCACTCTTCACGGAACCGACATTACCCTGGTCGGATTGGATCGCTCGTATTTGCCAATCACCCGATATTCCATCGAGCAAAGTGATGGAGTGACCGCCATTTCGAATTACCTTCGCGAGCGGACGCAGCGGGTGCTCGATGTTAAAAATCCGATTGAAGTGATCTACAACTCGGTAAACTGCGATGTGTATCACCGCGATAACAAATCCCGAGCAGAATTGCGGAACGAATACGCGCCCCAAGGGGAACACCTCCTGGTGCACCTATCGAATTTCCGTCCGGTGAAGCGACTCACGGATGTTATCGAGATCTTCGATCGCGTACGCAAGCACGTTCCGTCGAAACTATTGCTGATTGGCGACGGTCCGGATCGATCCGTGGCCGAATGGCTGGCAGTACAAAAGGGAATTCACCAGGACGTACTGTTCCTCGGTAAGCAGGACCAGATTTACGACAAGGTGGCGTGCGCCGACATCATGCTGATGCCGAGCGAAATGGAATCGTTTGGCTTGGCGGCGCTGGAAGCCATGGCTTGCGAGGTAGTTCCTATTGCGACCCGGGTGGGCGGAGTTCCCGAAGTGATCGAGCATGGTGTCAGCGGATTTCTGGCTGACGTAGGTGACGTCGACACCATGGCGCGGTACGCGATAGAACTGCTCCAGAACGAGGCGCAACTGGAACAAATCGGTAAACAGGCGAGGAAGGCGGCACAGTCTAAATTCTGCGCGACCAAGGTCGTGGCAGAGTATGAGGAGTTTTACCGCCGCATACTGGGGCGCTCTTCGTAAAATCCTTCCGGGATGGCGCTTGCCTTTTCTAGCAGCGGCAGTCGGATACGAATCAGCGTTCCCTTCCCTTCGCTGCTGTCAATCGTCATACGCGCAGTGTTGCCGTAGAGCACCTGCAAACGCTCGAGAATGTTCGCCATCCCAATGCCCATTCCGCGCCAATCGCCGTTTCCACGCGGATGAGGGGCAGACATGCCTACACCGTCGTCTTCCACCTCAATCACCAGCTTCGAATCTGAAACCCGGCTGCGCAGATAAATGCTGCCTCCTTCCACTTTCGACGAGATGCCGTGTTTGATTGAGTTTTCCACCAGTGGCTGCAAGATCATGCTGGGAACCATCACATCCAACGAATTGGGATCAAGTTCCTTGACGACCCGCAGTTTGTCACCAAAGCGGACTACTTCGATATCGAGATAATTGTCGATAAACTCAAATTCTTCCCGCAGCGGAGCAAAGGCTTCAGTCGTGTGCAGAAGCTTCCGCAAGATCGTGGCAAGTTTAAAGATGACGTCCCGGGCAGTCTCAGGATCGAAGCGCACCAACGACGAGATGGAATTTAGTGTATTGAAAAGAAAGTGTGGATTGATCTGGTTCTGCAGCGCTTCCATGCGGGCGTGCAAAACCAGCCGCTCTTGTTCCTCCAGTTTGATCTGTATCCGCACGCTGTTGAAGATCTTCAGTTCGATTCCGACTGCGATCATCACTGCCGCATAAATAGCCGCCTCGACCCAATAGTTATCCGGACTTTCGAGGCTGAAAATAGACCGCGGAAAGTAGCGAGCCATTTCCGTCTGCACAAACCGCAAACCGACAATGGTGCAAAAAAACATGATCTGCCAGTCAAACAGGCGGGGTTTGGGCAAATTGCGTCGGATCAGGCGGTAGATGCTGAGGTCGATAAAGGGAGAGAACGACCAGATGTCGTCTTTGTCATTCGCCATGACCCGCAACTGACCGCAGATGAATCCGGAGAGCACCAGAAACGGAGCCGATGCCCACTCGCCATGTAGCAACGCAGGCATGCCGATCATGGCGCCCCCGAGAGAACCGGCCCACCGGCCACCGATCACGCCCAACAGAAGTGTGGTTTCGAAACCCAAATCCCCGGCGAGGAAGCTGGGGGCTGAGAAGCGAATCCAGACAGCCACCATCATTGGGAGAGCAAACCACAGCACCAGATAAAACTTCTGCCGCATCGAGCGCTCTTCGCGAAAGAGCAGCGATTTGAATTCTTTCGAGCGCACCAATGTGCTCGACACAGCCGCCGCGACGCCCAACTTGATCAGCAAATGGATGAGGATCAGCCGCGGTTCCATGATTCGCCTGGTTTTCTAGAGTTCAGACAATAACGCTATCTAGCTGAAATGTAGCACGAATGCCGCCGGTCGATGCAGCTTGAGCGGATGGTGAAATCGACGCTCGACTCAATATCCTTCTTTTTTGCTTACAACCGATCGCAGCGGCTTACCCGCGAGATACCGTCTGAGATTATCGGAAAAGAGTTCGTAATGCCGGAACCACAGCTTGTCGGTAATTCCCGCGCTGTGAGGAGTAATCAGCAGATTGTCGAAAGTCCAGAGAGGAGAGTCAGACGGCAGCGGTTCTTTTTCGAAGACGTCGAGCGCAGCGCCAGCGATCTTCCGGGAACGCAAAGTTTCGGCCAATGCTGATTCATCCACTTGCGCGCCCCTGCCTACATTGATCAAGTAAGCGTTCGGCTTCATCTTCGACAAGCGCTCCGCGTTCATCAGACCTCCTGTGGCTGGTGTCAGCGGAGCTGCCATGGCCACGAAATCTGCTTGCTCGAGCAGTCGGTCAATCTCGGACGTAGCATAAACCGCATCCACGCCCGCGGGCTTTTCTTTGCCCGGATGCTCGCGCACTGCAATGACTTTCATGCCGAGTGACGACGCCATGCGAGCGACATGGCGTCCGATGCTGCCAAGACCGATTAATCCCAAGGTCGAACCAGCAACCTCCATTGGCTTGGGAGCTTCTTTCCAGACAGCTTCCTGCGCCCACGTGTGCTCCGTCTGCGAACGAACGGCGAGAGGAATCTTCTTCGCTACCGCGAAGAGGAGCGCCATCACGTGCTCGGCGACTACCGGTGCGTGCACTTCGGACGAATTGGTAAGAATGACATCGCTCCGGACGAGTTCCGGAAACAGAAACTGATGCACAGCAGCGCTGGCAGCATGAATCCAGCGCAGGCTCTTCATTCGTAAGAATTGGTCTGGGTGCAGGGATGCCGTGAATAAGACTTCGGAGTCGGCAATGTCGTTCTCCGCGTCGTCGTACTGGTCGAAGTGGACAATCTGGAGCGCAGGAAATTCTGCTCTCAACTTCTCGACAAACCACGCTGGCACCTTCCAGAGATCGAATCGGTGCTGGAGCACGAGAAGGACCTTGATTGCCTCATGGCGCGGCTGAGTCAATTTTTCTTCACCCGCAGGTCGGCTCCGGTCATTTCTTTCGGTTCGTCGATGCCCAGCATTCCAAGCAGAGTGGGAGAGATGTCGCGCAGTGATCCCCCGGACTTCAGCGTGAACTGCTCGGCATTGTCCGCGACCACGATAAACGGTACGGGATTCGTGGTGTGCGCGGTGTGCGGTCCGCCTGTGGCCGGGTCGATCATCATCTCCGCGTTTCCGTGATCAGCCGTGATCAGCATCGCTCCGCCTTTCGTGCGCACGGATCTTTCGATGCGCTCCAGGCAGGAGTCCACGGTCTCGACGGCCTTGATCGTGGGCTCAATCTTCCCGGAATGCCCCACCATATCCGCGTTGGCAAAATTCACGATCACCACATCGAACGTCCCTTGCTCCGTGGCTTTGACCACCGCATCGGCAATTCCGGTCGCACTCATCTCCGGCTTCAAATCGTAGGTCGCAACCTTCGGCGACGCCACCAGCACGCGGTCTTCTCCGGGAAACGGCTTCTCTACTCCACCGTTGAAGAAGTAGGTCACGTGCGCGTACTTCTCGGTCTCGGCCACGCGCAGGTTGCGCATGTTCAGTCCGCCCATCACGTTGGCGAGAATGTTGGCCATCGACTCCGGAGGAATCACCACCGGCAGGCTGAAATTCTTGTCGTACTGCGTCATGCAGACGTAATGCAGATTCTTTGGCACACGATCGCGCGGAATGGTGGCCTCGAGATCTTCGGCTCCGGGAAGATCGCTGCCGCGTTGTTCGTTCAGTCCGCTATTGCGGGCAAGCGCGCGCGTAATCTGGCGAACCCGGTCGGCGCGGAAGTTAAAGCAGATACAGGAGTCTTCGTCGCGAATCGTCGCGATCGGATCGCCGCGGCTATCGGTGCAAACGAACGGCATAACGAACTCGTCCGTGACCCCCTTGTTGTACGACTCTTTCATTCCCTGCACCGGGTCGGCGTACGTCCCGCCTTCTCCGTTGGCAAACACCATGGCGTTGTAGGCTTTGGCGATACGCTCCCAGCGCCGGTCGCGATCCATCGCATAATAGCGGCCGTTCACGGTAGCGATTTTGCCGCAGTTGTATTCGCGCATCTTCTGCTGCAGCTTTTCCAGATATCCGGCGCCATTGGTGGGCAGCGTGTCGCGGCCATCCATAAAGGCATGCACGAAGACGCGCTCCAATCCGTTCTGCTTGGCCATTTTCAGCAGGGCATACAGATGCTTGTCCTGCGAATGCACCCCGCCGTCTGAAACCAGTCCGAACAGGTGCAAGCGGCGCCCACCCGATTGCGCGTGCTTCATCGCCTGCAGCAGCACCGGATCTTTGAAGAACTCTCCGTTCTGGATCATTAAATCGATGCGCGTGATGTCCATGTGCACGATGCGCCCAGCGCCAATATTCAAATGACCCACTTCGCTGTTGCCCATTTGCCCTTCGGGCAGGCCAACGTACGGACCGCTGGTGTAAATCAGAGTGTTCGGATATTCGCGCAGCAACCGGTCATAGGTCGGTTTGCGGGCCATCGCAATCGCATTAGCTTTGGTTTCGGCGCGATATCCCCAGCCGTCGAGGATGATCAAAACCAGCGGTTTCGGACGAGACAAGTTCAGCTCCTACGCATACGGAAGTTCAGGTGCCATTCCCGCGGACCTGGGTGGATGAACGCGGACTCAGCAGAAGAGGTCTTCGCTTTTGATTAGCAGCGGATCATTAAAAGATATCACTCTAAAATCCCATCGTGTCATCCGCCGACGGGCCATATGTCGCCGGCAACGGGACGTCGTTCAGCCTCAAATACACGCCCAGCTGCGCGCGATGATGCACAAGGTGATTCAAGAACATCTGCCGATAAGCCAAAAAACGCGATCCGCCGAAAATCGGATGACCATTGAAGCTGAGTTTCCAGCTTTCCGTCCAGGCTTTGTCCGGTGTGTTCTTCAGAGCTTCGCGCGCCTTGGCTGCAACTACGTCCAGGGCTTTGACCAATTGCTGCGCCGATTCGAACGGAACCCGCTCCCGCGAACCCTTGCCGAAATCGAGTTCCGGCGTCGTGAGGATCGTCAGCCCAAATCCCGGCAGTTCGGCCACGTGCGGAGCCAGTTTTCCCAGCGGCATCGATTTCGCGTGCGGTTTGAAGTCGCTTTTCATCGGTACGCGTTCCAGCATGGCGCGCGTCTTCTTGATTTCCTCGTCGTATTCCGGCAAAAGCAGTTCGCTGATCATGAGAGTCTCCTCTAATTCCCATTGTGTATAGATGGTCTGTTTGTCCGCCCCACATCTCAGTACGAATCATTCATCAACCGATATTCGCCGCACCGGCATGTGTCGACAAATCTCCACGTGACCTCTTTACCCGCTTCAGATGCGGATTTGTAATGCCAGACTTCGTAGGGAAAAGTAACTCCGCCCGCGTGGTCGTCGCCAGAGATGGGGCGCACCTGGATTTCGTCCGGAGGGCCATAAACGATGTAGATTCGACCGCGATCCGTCATCCATCCCGGGTCCTGGTCCTCAAAATGACGGTTCACGTACGCAAGCCGCCGATAGTGCTCCTCTTTGAATCGGTTTTCCCGTGAGCCTGGAACGGGATCGCGTCGCTCCCAAAAAGCGCGGATAAATTCATCTCGCTGCTGATCGGTGGACAGCCGTCCGAACTCGGTACGCTCCTTGTCGGTAACGATCCAGCGAACATCCTGATCGAGCCACTGACCGTAGGATTTTGCAAAATGAAGATCCGCCTCACGTTGCCCAGACTGCCCTTTCGCCAATACCGGAAGAAAGAAGAGAACGAATGCCACAGCCGAGCCCGCAAAAAATCGAGAATGCCGTCTGCCCATGCGGGCCTCCTTCTGCCATCCAGAATGTAGCTGTTCACCCCTTGTAATTCAACGCCTTGATTCCCAAAAACCGCGCTCCGCCGCCGAGTTCTTCTTCGATGCGCAGCAACTGATTATATTTCGCGATGCGATCCGTGCGCGAAGCCGAGCCGGTCTTGATCTGTCCCGCGCCCGTCGCCACTGCCAGATCGGCAATGAACGTGTCTTCGGTCTCGCCCGAGCGATGGGAAATCACCGATGTGTATCCGTTGCGGCGCGCCAGATCGATTGCATCCAAAGTCTCGCTGACCGTGCCGATCTGGTTCACCTTGATCAGGATCGAATTCGCCACCCGTTTGTCGATGCCTTCCTGCAAGAACTGTATGTTGGTGACGAAAATGTCATCACCCACCAACTGAATCTTTCCGCCCAATTCTTTGGTCAAATTCTGCCAGCCATCCCAATCTTCTTCGGAGAGTCCATCCTCGAGCGACACAATCGGATAATCGTTCGCCCACTTCGCCCAGAAGCGCACCATCTCGTCGGAACTCTTCGCCGACTTGTCCGACTTCTTGAACACGTACTTGCCATCCTGATAGAACTCGCTCGCGGCTGGGTCAAGCGCTATCGCGATTTCCTCTCCCGGTTTGTAGCCGGCCTGCTGAATCGCTTCCAGCACGACTTCGATGGCCTCCACGTTTGATCTAACCGACGGAGCGAATCCCCCTTCGTCGCCCACGGCCGTGTTGTAGCCGCGCTTCTTCAGCACACCCTTCAGCGTATGGAACACTTCCACGCCCCAGCGCAGCGCTTCCGAAAAAGATGGCGCGCCCACTGGCATGACCATGAACTCCTGGAAATCAACGTTGTTATCGGCATGAGCTCCGCCGTTCAGAATATTCATCATCGGCACGGGTAGAGTGTTCGCCCCCGCGCCTCCGAGATAACGATAAAGCGGCTGGTCATAGCAGGCGGCTGCCGCTCTCGCCACCGCCATCGAAACCGACAGGATTGCGTTCGCGCCCAGCCGTCCCTTATTCTCCGTGCCGTCGAGTTCGATCATCTTCAGATCGATACCGCGCTGATCGGCTGCGTCCCAATTGGCCATCGCATCGGCAATCTCGCCGTTCACATTTTCGACCGCTTTGTGCACGCCCTTCCCCAGAAACTTATCTTTCTCTCCGTCGCGCAATTCGACCGCTTCATGCTCGCCGGTCGAGGCGCCACTGGGGACGATTGCCCGCCCGTAAGAACCGTCCTGCAAATAAGCTTCTGCTTCGACCGTAGGATTGCCGCGCGAATCCAGCACCTGCCGCGCCCTAATTTCTGCAATATTGCTCATGGAATTCCTTTCTGATTTCGGTTTTGGAATCTATTTTATGAAGGCCGTTATGTAAAAAAACTTCGCCGGTCAGGGAGCAACACGTCTTGCGGGTTTATCCGTGACTTCGAGACTCACGATTATAGCGAACCGGACTCAGTGCTCGGCGACTCCGCCGTGAATTTTGCCTATGAAATTTCCTTAGTGGAACTAAAGCTGAATAGATGCTTTTCACCCCCTTGCTTCTTTTGGTTCCAACGACTTACGACCATTGTGCTTACCTTTCGACCTGGTCTAGAGTCAAAGCAATTAGCTGAAGCTCCAAGGAGGCACTTGTGAAGAAGTGGATTGTTCTCTCCTGCATCTTGCTGCTCGCCGGAACGGTGGTGGCCCAGACCGTCGATACACCCGTTGGAGCCGTTCCCGCCGGGACATCGCTAATGGTGAAGCTTAATACCACGCTGGCGACGTTCAGCAACAAGGCGGGAGATCCATTCCGCGGGAGTGTCAACAAACCCGTGATCGTGAATGGGAAGACCCTGGTCCCGGTAGGCACAATCATCGAAGGCCGCGTAACCAAGGTCAGTGAGCCACGCCGCCTGTCCGGAAAGCCCACTATCGGAATCCTGCCGGAGGCCGTGATCATGCCTAACGGCGAGCGCTTCTATTTGGACGCGACGCTGGTTGACACGAATGTCGGCAAAGGTACCGACGTAGACTCAGAGGGGGAATTCAAGGGCTCGACAAGGGATCGCGCTGACAATCTCGAGGCTGGTGGCGGGACCTTTGGCGGAATGGTCATCGGCGGCTTAGCAGGCGGCCCGGTCGGGCTGGTCGTCGGGGGAGCCATCGGCGCTGGAGCCACTACCGCGCACTGGCTGTCGAAGCATCGTTCCGCGCTTCTTCCAGCCGGCACCGAGCTAACGCTGGAATTAAATCGTCCCTTGAGTTTTGACCATGCACCAGCGGCGGCCAGCGGCGGCAGCAAGTAAGCTTCTCAGAGCTTGGAAAAACCGGAGGCCAGGCCTCCGGTTTTTCCGTCTTAAAGTCAGACTGTGTCCTCTCGAAGCCCAGCGTTTTTTGGAACGAAGTAAGAGATCTCAACTGCAATATCCGGTCAGCCGGGAAACAGCACTCTATCCCACGGCATAAAGCAAGTCCCCTTCGCTCAAGACTTGCACTTCAATCCACCCCTCTAAAGGAAGGGCATCGACCGGAAGGCGGTTCTGCCAAATGCTGAACCGAAGGCGGATGCGATTCGATGCCGACAAGGCAGCATTCGGTTTGCGTTCAGTAGATGCAGTGCTGGGAACTGTCAGCAACCACTGCAACGGCACTTTGAATTCAAAATTTCGCAAAAGGACTACCTTAACGTTGCCGTCCTGAGCAGCCGTCGAGGTCGCCAGAGTCTTGCCTTCTATGTTCGCGACCGTCCATTGAGCAAGGCGGCCGTGCCCCGCTGCCGCATCGAGCCGTATCGTACATCGCGGTCGCGATTCTTTTTCGGACCACGATTCGACGTTGACTACTACCTCAAAATCCTCTTCCGGAGGATTACCCTTGAAGTCCAGACGCCCATAGACATAGGTGGAATCGATTCCCGCATACACTGCATCCAGCAGGAACTGTTTGCCGTGCATTGCGCCCGCACGATGATCAGCTGTATAGATTGCTGCTCCCATCCACTCAAAGTAGCGGACTTTGTCTCCGGTGACGCGCGGGTGGATGTAAGCAGTTTGGGGTGTAAAGGACGGACGAGCTTCAATCCCACTGATCGGCTGCGAAAGATAGTCCGGCGGCATCGCTCCCAGCGCCTGGTAGATGTTCGACAAGTGCTTGCGATAGAGTTCATCGAAATCGCGATCATTCGCCGAGTGATGTTCGGGTCCATACCACCAGTTCCAGTCACTGCCTTCCGCAATCAACAATTCTTCAAATGCCAGCTTTCGTTGCTCCAAGCGAGCGCTGGCTGCGTTTTGCGAGTAGAACTCGCGCGCATTATAGAGATAGTCCCACGCGCGATTATCTTCAGGAGCGCCGATCCACACGTTGAAATTGGCATTGATCCACGACCCCGGCACGAGGGATGCCAATGTGCCGAAATTCTTATGCCGCGCAATCGCCTCGGAAATCGTGATCGCTTCAATTGCGGCATCCTGTTGAAGCGCATCGTAAAAACGGCGCAGGAATTCGCGTCCCGATTTCGGGTAATATTCCCAGGCATTTTCCCCGTCGAGGATGATCGAGACTACCGCGTCTCGGCCCTGATCCAGAACCGGCTTCGCGGCTTCCTTAATGTTTTCGATCAAATGTCGGGCCGCATCCGCGGGCGGCATCCCCGAGTATACGAATCCGATCAGATCCGAGAGCGTGTGATCGCGAAAGACCAGGTGCATCGCCGTCGAATTCTTTTCGTAGCGATAAATGTCGTAGAGTTTCTCAGCCAGGTTCGAGGGCAACCTTCCATTTCCATCTCGGGCAAAAAATAGTCCCTGGCTTCGGCCGAGCACGCCCTCGTCGGTCGCCATCCACTGGATGCCGAGGCTGTGCGCGATTGCTAATACTTCCTCTGAGACGCTACCTTCCGACGGCCAGACTCCGTGGGGACGCACCCCGAAGACCTGCTGATGCATATCGAGCGCCCGCACCAGTTGCTCGCGCGCATCCTCCGGATGGCGAAAGCGATTTTGCGGCAACGGCAGGCCAGGAGCCGATATCGCCCCACAATGCGTATCGGCCACCAGAGGAAGAATAGGATGATAAAACGGGGTCGCGGAGATCTCAATCGATCCTCGTTGTGCGGCTGCGGCGTGCGCCGGAAGAACTTTGGCCATCAATTCTCGTTCGCGAGCAATGACAAACTTCTGCTCATCCAATGAATAGTGGCGCCCCTTTGCCACCAGCTCGGCCACGTCCTGGTCTTCCAGGAAGAATTCGTCGAACCAGGCAATCTGCGACAACACCTGCAGGTCGGTGAAATCCTGCGCCTGGAAATATCGCTCGGCACGCTCGGGATTATCCCCGTGCTCGCGAAAACGCTCCCATAATTCTTGATATCGCGGATATCGGCCAATAAGATTGACCGGATTGGCCTGAAACAGATATTGCAGCGCAAAGCGTCGTTCTTCGGGAGTAAGTTCCTTCGCCGATTTTGCGGCAACGCTCAGGAACGGATCTTGCGCCGTGCCAGCCACGTAGTCCTGAATCTGCGTAATCAGCGAAGGTACCAGGTTGAAATTCTGATGCACATTGGGGAATTCGTCGAGCAACTTCACCATTCCGTAATAATCTTTGAGCGCATGCAGCCGCACCCAGGGCAGACGGTACTCGCCAGTTACCAGGTCTTTGTAGAAGGGCTGGTGTTGATGCCACAGCAGGATGACGCGCAGAACGGGCATGACTGGAAATGGTCAGTCTAGCACGGAGGGAGGGTTCAGGATCGAAGCCGGAGCACCGTCTCCGCTGAGACCCTCACTGTAGCAGAAACAAACTCTCGGCAATGAACCTGGATCTACTCCCCGGCCTGATTCGATTTCCGTACTAAGAACATGTAAACGCTTCCGGAAAAACAGAATGTGATCCCCAATGCAGATGTGATCAGGATGTCGGAGTGGCCGACATGCCCTGGCATTTCGTAGGTCAGCCACAACAGTAATCCCGACCACGCCAGGAACGATATGCCCGAAATGGTGGCGATAACTAATGCGAACAGCCGGGCCGAAAACCGCAAAACGCTACCCATAATTCCCCCGATCTGTTCCGACGAAAGACAATCATCGCTCCGCAGTAATGCTTTATCTATTACCCGATAAGGATCATGCACCAGCTTGCGGCTGTCTCCTCCACCCGAACAGGTTGCACAAAGTAACCATCGTCAACTTGCCGAATCTTCATTCCGCGGTACAACCTCGCTTCCCAAGCAGTTGCGTTGACTGTCAATCCCGACGACAATAGCCGCAAATGAACGCACCATCACCGGCAGAAGACTTCCCTCGCTTTGATCTGACAGGAAAGATTGCGCTGGTCACCGGCGCGGCGCGCGGCTTGGGCCGCGCGATTTCACTCGCGCTGGCCGAGGCCGGGTCCAATGTGGCGCTCGGACTGCGCGACATCAATTCCGACAATAATCTCGCTAAGGAAATCAAAGATCTGGGCCGCCGCGCCCTGCCGTTGCAGATGGATGTCTCCCATCTCGATCAGATCCGCGCCGCCATTGACGCTTGCATCCGCCACTTCGGACGCCTCGACATCTTGATCAACAATGCGGGAGTTGCGCCGGAGAATCTTGCCGAAAATGTTCGCGAAGACGATTTCGATTACACGCTCGCGGTGAATCTGAAAGGCACCTTCTTCGCCTGCCAGGCCGCTGCGCGCGTCATGATACGCCAGAACAGCGGAACCATCATCAACATGAGTTCACAGGCGGGATTCGCCGCGCTCCCAACAGAATCGATCTACTGCATGACGAAAGCCGGTATCGCCCACCTTACCAAGTGCCTCGCGGTGGAATGGGGAAAGTACAATATCACCGTGAACGCGGTTGCCCCCACGTTCATTCGTACTCCTGGAACCGAACCAGCGCTGGCTGATCCCGCATTTCGCGCCGACGTAGTCGAACGCATCGCCGCACTGCATCGTATCGGAGAACCCATGGAGGTGGCCGGAGCTGTGGTCTTTCTGGCTTCTTCCGCGGCTTCACTGATCACCGGACATACGCTGCTGATCGACGGTGGCTGGACCGCCCGATAATTTCCGTTACTGCAGCAGGCAAATGCTGCACAGGCAAATTTTAAGCTCCTCGGGGAGTTCGCGATCAAGCGCCACGAAGATATTTCGTGAGGCCAGCGCTGGCCGCCGGAATGCTCCGACCTCTTTGCCGGTTTTCGTAATGCGTCCCGGACGGGTCGGCCAAATCACATTGGATTCAACTTCAAATGTTTCTCCTGCGTAGTCGCAGCGATACGCCAGAGAGGGCAGTATCTGCGTTCGCCAGATCTCCGCTATGACGTGGTCCGTGTCCCGGATCACGATCGAATTGTTGGACGTCCCCCCAACCTGTCCGGCATTAACGGATCTTCCGAGCAGTGCGCCCTGGATGTACAAACTTAATGTCTTCCCCTCGTATTCGATACTTGCGCTCTTTCGCCCTCCGCCAAGATAGCGACCGATCTCGCGCCCAAGCTCTTCATTCCTTATGAGATACTCCGTACGCTTTAGCGCTGTGCTTGGCAGCAGTTGATAGGTTACATATGGAGGTCTGCCGAATTTCTGCAAGCTACTGACATCCCAGATCGACGGGGCGGCGGTTTCTGCCATCCTGGCTTCTGCCTTCGGCTGAAGCACTAACGCCCAGTAAATGATCCCGGAGAAGCATAGGCAAGCCGTCGCGGTCATGAGCGAAACGCCGAGAATCTGCATGAAATCACCGTTCGAGTCAAAGCAAGGGTGGAAGCCCCATCCGCCATTTCACCGCACAAATTCGAGTTCTACCTCATACTTCAGCATCCGGAATGTAACCGAAGTCATCTATGCACCGAGTATGCCAGCGTTCGGCATTCGGTGCCATCGCGGCGCCTATCCCAAGGCCGTGATACCGAAGATTTTAGCGGCGTTTGGTGAATCTGGCGCCAACGCCAAAGCTGTTCCGGTAAACTAACTTTGCATGACGCCTGATCCCAGCTCGCTGGTTGCAACTCCGCAGTTGCTCACCGAACAAGACCTTTACTTCTTCAACGAGGGGAACCATTACCGCATTTATGACAAGATGGGAGCACATCTTCACCATCACAATGGACAGGCCGGTGCGGTCTTCAGCGTGTGGGCTCCTAACGCGCGCTCAGTCTCGGTAATCGGAAACTTCAACGATTGGCAGACCAAAGCAAACGGACTTGAGCCCCGCGGATCTTCAGGCATCTGGGAAGGCTTTGTTCCGGGCATCGCGCAGGGATCGCTTTACAAATTCCATATTGAGTCGCAGCATCACGGGTATCGCGTCGATAAGGCCGATCCCGTCGCCTTCTGGAATGAAAAGCCGCCCCGTACGGCCTCTGTGGTTTGGGACCTCAATTACCAGTGGAATGATTCCGAATGGATGCACAAGCGCGCCGACCGGAACTCGCTGCGCGCACCGCAAGCAATCTATGAAGTTCACATCGGCTCTTGGATGCGGGTTCCCGAGGAGCACAATCGTCCTCTGACGTATCGCGAACTGGCGCCCCGTCTCGCCGAATACGTGGGCCAAATGGGTTTCACGCACGTCGAATTTCTTCCCGTGATGGAGCATCCCTTCTACGGCTCCTGGGGATATCAGACGACCGGCTATTTCGCGCCTACTTCCCGCTATGGCACGCCGCAGGATTTCATGTTCCTGGTCGACTATCTGCATCAACACGGCGTTGGCGTAATTCTCGACTGGGTGCCTTCGCACTTCCCTTCCGACGCACATGGGCTGGCGTACTTCGACGGTACTCATCTTTACGAGCACGCTGACTCTCGCCAGGGATTTCATCCCGACTGGAAGACCCACATCTTCAACTATGGGCGCACGGAGGTGCGCAGCTTCCTCATGTCGAGCGCGATGTTCTGGTTCGACAAATACCATGTTGACGGTCTGCGCGTGGATGCAGTTGCCTCCATGCTTTATCTTGATTATTCGCGGAACGCGGGCGACTGGATTCCAAATAAGTACGGCGGCCGCGAAAACATCGATGCCATCGAATTCCTGCGCCGCTTCAATCAGGAGACATACAAAGAGCATCCTGATGTTCAGACCTACGCGGAAGAATCCACCGCCTGGCCGATGGTATCGCGACCTGTCTATGTGGGCGGACTCGGTTTCGGGCTCAAGTGGGATATGGGATGGATGCACGACACGCTGAAGTATTTTCAGCAGGATCCCATCCACCGCAAGTACCACCAGAACGAACTGACCTTCCGCATGCTCTACGGCTTCCACGAAAACTTCGTGCTACCGCTCTCGCATGACGAGGTCGTTCACGGCAAGGGATCTCTGATCGGCAAGATGCCCGGCGACGAGTGGCAGCGCTTCTCCAACCTGCGCCTCCTTTTTGGCTACATGTACGCCCAGCCAGGTAAAAAGCTGATTTTTATGGGCGGAGAATTCGGCCAGGTGCGCGAGTGGGCGCACGACACCAGTTTAGAGTGGTGGGTCCTGAAATTTCAGCATCATCGCGGAATCCAGGCCTGGATGGAGCAATTGAACCGTACGTACCGCGCAGAACCCGCGTTGCATGTCCTGGACAACAGCCCCACAGGATTCGAGTGGGTCGATTGCAATGACAGCGCGAACAGCACAATCTCTCTCTTGCGCAAAAGCGAGAACGCGAACGAGACCGTGCTTGGAGTTTTCAATTTCACCCCCGTTCCCCGCTCCGGATACCGCATCGGCGTGCCGCACGGCGGCTATTGGCGGGAGATCCTAAACAGCGATGCCTACGAATATGGCGGCAGCGGCATTGGAAACCTCGGAGGCGTAAATGCCGAACCCACTCCGGAACATGGCCGCCCTTTTTCGTTAAAGCTGACCCTGCCACCATTAGCCGCTCTATTTTTCCGAGCTGTCTAACTTCAAACTAAGCTTCGGGAACTCCACTGCGGCACTAATCATGGGGCTGAGCCCGTGCTATCCTCGGTAAAAGCGCATATTCGATGCGGATTCTGACCCGCTACACGCTGCACGAAGTGATATCGCACGCCTTGATTGGCGCTGCGGTCTTCACCTTCGTACTGTTTACCCGCGACCTGGGGCGCATCCTCGAATTAGTAGTCCGCGCCAGCGCTCCCCTCCCTAGCGTTGCCGAAATTTTCTTCTACACTCTGCCCGTCGCGTTCACCTACACGATTCCAATGAGTGTGCTGGTCGGCATCCTCATCGGACTGAGTCGCCTCGCCGCCGATAGTGAAATCACCGCGATGCGCGCCAGCGGAATGGGCGTGTGGAGCTTTCTCCGCATGCTGTCGCTCTTCGTCATTGGTGCTTGGGGAATCGCCCTTTTCAATGGGATCTATCTCGCACCGCGTTCTCAAGCGTCTTTGGCGCAACTGGAAGACCATCTCAAGGGTGCGCAGGTCTCTTTCGAGGTACAGCCACGCGTCTTTTACGAAGGATTTCCAAAGATCGTTCTCTACGTCCAAGACGTCCATACAGCCGAGGGTGCGGCCGTGTGGAAAGGAGTGTTCCTCGCGGATATCAGCGATCCTGCCAGTCCACGGATCACACTGGCCCATGAAGGCATACTTGTTAGTGAAGGCCCGGACCGTCTGCACCTTCATCTGATCGATGGATCGAGCCACGAAACCGATCCGGCAAATGCGGACCACTACCAGATTTCCACGTTTCAGCAGACTGACATCCCGATCGATCTGCCCACCGAAAACAGGGCCGAAGAACCCGTGCCGGTTGGACTGATGAGCACGTGGGCTTTGCCGCAGACGGCCAAGCACGTGGATCCCGTCACGGCCCGCTGGTATTACATTGAATTCCAGCGGCGTTTCGCTCTGCCCACGGCATGCCTGGTGCTGTCCCTGGTCGGAATCCCGCTCGGGCTTTCATCCAAAAAGAGCGGCAAGTCGGGCGGGTTCGTGCTGACGATTCTGTTGGTCTTCACGTATTACGTGATTTCTTTGATCGGAGTCTCGCTGGCACGCCAAGGCAAAGTCTCACCGTTTCTTGGCGCGTGGTTGGCGAACTTCGTCTTTCTCGCCGGAGGCATGTTCTTGCTATGGCAGGCCGAGCGGCGTCCCTTTGAACTGAGCAACCTGCGGGTGAGTTGGAAACCGCTGCAAAAACTGAAGCCCGCCCAAAATGGGGTCTTCCACCGGCATCACGAAAATGCTTTTGAGCGCGTTTCGACACGCCGCCGCGTCTTCCGTGCCAGCTTTCCGACGCTGCTCGACGACTACATTCTGCGCGATTTCTTCGCCTACCTGCTAATGATCTTGACCACGTTCACCGTGCTGGTCTTGATCTTCACGCTGTTCGAACTTCTCGGGGATATCCTGCGCAACCAGACCCCGGCAATCATCGTCGCTGAGTACCTCCTCAATGTGACGCCTTATCTGCTCTACAACGTCGCCCCGTTGGTCATGCTGCTTGCCGTGTTGGTGACCTTCGGACTGATGCAGCGCTCCAACGAGATCACTGCGGTGAAAGCAACAGGGGTCAGCATCTACCGGGTGGTCGCGCCGGTGGTAGTAGCAGCCGCGTTCCTTGCCACCGGACTTTTCCTGGCCGACCAGTTCTATCTGCCGCACACGAACAAGCGGCAGGAAGAATTGCATAACATCATCAAGGGCAAGCCGGCGCAGACCTATCTGCGCCCCGACCGCAAGTGGATATTCGGTCAGAACAATGACATTTACTACTATCAGTTCTTTGATGCCGACCGCAACCAGTTTGGCAATCTCACGATTTTTCAGATCGACAAGCCCAGTTTCACGATTGTGAACCGTATTCACGCCGACCGCGCTCACTGGGCTGACACTCTCAATCGCTGGATTTATGAGGGTGGATGGATCCGCTCACTCCGTGGCTCCGCCATTGCGGACTATCATCCCTTTGACGTGGCAACATTTCCCGAATTTAGCGAACCCCCCTCCTACTTCAAGAAGGAAGTGAAGCAGTATTCGGAGATGAACTACGAAGAACTGCATCGCTACATCCGCGACCTGCAGCAGAGTGGGTTCGATGTGGTCCGTCTGCGCGTGCAACTGAACAAAAAGCTGTCCTATCCGCTGATCACGTTCGTGATGGCAATTCTCGCAGTCCCATTTGCGTTATCTACAGGAAAGAAAGGTGCGATTACAGGCGTGGCGGTCGCAGTAGGCATTGCCGTCTTCTACACAGTGGTCTCCCGGCTCTTTGAAGCCATGGGAGACCTTAGCCAATTGCCTCCTGCGCTGGCGGCATGGTCTCCCGATCTTATTTTTGTTTTTGTCGGCGGATACCTGATTTTGAAGGTGCCTACCTAGTTTCAGCAAATTCTTAGGCGGCCGACAATCCTTCGGCGGACTCAACAGAACCTTCCAATGGAGGGGGCTCGAGCAGCGGCCAGCCCTTACGGAGCACATAGTCCAGCCACGCGCCGGCAAGTTGCGATGTTAGGACCGCGGCCACGACAAGCGTGGTGTAAAACTTTGGACTGATGATGCCAGCATCGAATGCCACGCTGGCCAGAACAATCCCGGGCCCGCCACGTGCGTTTGTTGTGATCGCCAGATTAATTAAATCCAGTCCGCGGAATCCGGCAAACCGCCCTGCTAGCATCACGGAGATGAGTTTCACGAGGCAACTGCCTGCCAGGAACGCAGCAATCATCCAAAGAGAGACTCCTCGAATCAGATCCAGCTTCAGCCCAACAATCGCAAAATACACTGGAATGAAGAACGCGAACGACACCTTACCAATGGCTCCCAAGGCGTCTGCAAACAGCCGCCGTTTCTTGTGGACCACTGCAAAACCGGCGAGAAATGCCGCAAATACCAGACTCACATCGAGAGCTCCGGCCACCACACAGTAGAGAAATAAAACGGCAAGCGCATATGCGACGGGAGCTTCCTTCGCCAGGAAGTTAAGCCGTGACTTGTTGATACGCTTGATAATCCGGGGAACAATCGTCAGCCCCAAAGCAAAGAATGCGACTGTCGCTCCCAGGTGTAATGCCACTTGAGATGGACTCAGCGATGCCTTCCCCGCCAAGGCCGTTGCTAGCGCCAGTGCTAGCCAGAGCACCACATCTTCCAGCACTGCTACCCCCAAAACAAGCCGGGCAAACCGCGTGTGTAGAATCTTGAGATCGGCAAAGATCTTTGAGACTACAGGGACGGAGGTCACTGCGACGCCGACCGCGAGAATGATGATCAGAGATGCTCGACCGCCATTCGGTCCTGCCAACGACGGGCGAATGAGCCATGGACCTGCAATCAGACCTGCGACAAATGGCATGCCGGTTCCAACCACGGTGAGCCAGCCGACTTCGCGCCGCTCAGACCGCGTAAAGAGCTGCTGCGTTTCGGCGCCCGAAAGAAACATCAGGAGCAATAACCCAAGCCAGTAAACGAAGTTGAGGATGTTGCCATGATGCTGGGTAGCCGCCAGCAATCGCGCTCCAGCTCCAAAACGGCCCACAACGACAGGCCCAAGAACGACACCGGCCAGAATCTCTCCCACAACCTTGGGTTGCCGCAGGCGCGCAAAAAGCCAACCCAATGACTGTGCTAATCCCACCAAGAGCAGGAGAATAAGCAGAATGGAGGTAAGGTCCGAATTTGACACCCACCTAAGATGCGTTCAGAGAAGAAGGGTTGTCGCTGCCGAGAAAACCGACAACCCATGCCTTATCGCTCAGTTATCGAACCGCTACCCCATACGGATAGGCATCCGTTTGAATCGGAGTAGCGGGAAGCAAGTTTCCGGTCTGAGGATTGACGCCATACTGCGAAACTGTTGCCGCCGTATAGTTCGTCACGAACAGCCAACTCGAATCTCCCCGAATGGCAATGGAAACCGATCCCTGCCCTGCGGCGTACGTCGCTGGGCTCAATGGACTCAGCGAGCCGGTAGTCTGTCCTATTTTGAAAGCAGAAATCTGATTCGATCCCATGTCGAGCTGGTAAAGATAAAAACCGAATGGATCGACAACCAGAGGTCCAGGCTGCGTTCCTGCGATGAATGGCGACCCGGTCACAGGCAACAGTGTCCAATCATTGACTTCGCAGTTGCCAAACCCGATCCGGTTGCAAATCTGGAAAGCGCTTACATTGTTTGAACCAAAGTTCCCCACAAAAACAAAGCGATTGCACGGGTCTACTTTGATCCCATACGGATTAGCTCCGGTTGGATACCCGATCTGATTGGCAGGCAATGCGATTGGAGTCAAAGCGCCGGACGAACTCACTGTAAAGGGAACGACGTCATTTCCTTCCTCGTCGGCCACGTACAGGTACTGAGCCTTCGGCGGGGTATTCTGCCAGCATTCCGCGGGAGCCGTAGGATACCCAATGTGTGAAAGAGCCAATGAGAGCGGATTCGCCGTAATGTTCCCCGACATATTGTTCGCCGGTACAGGAAACGGAGAACCGGAAACTTCCGTCAGTGATGCACCCGATCCCACCGAAAGCACCGATATCGAACCCGGCACCACGGTGGTCGCTTTAGTTGAAGGGTTGTAGATGCACGTGGCCGCATCGGCAACGAACAGCAGGTTGCCGGTTCCGTTGATAGCCAGCGCGACTGGTATAACCGATGCTCCCTGAAAATTGTTCAAGTGCTGCTGCCCGATGGTGGTCATCGTGCCATCGTACTTGAGCGCAAAAGTAGCTATGGCACTGCTGCGCGTGCAGGGGTCCGCCCCGGAGTTGAGCACGTGCGTCGTGGTCATGAATGCGTAATTGCCCGAGGGACTCAGCAGCACAGAGGTCATTGCGCCCTGATCCGGTGGTCCGGGAATTACTGGATTGGTACCCAGCATCTGTGACGCGCCGGTAGCAAGATCGAAAGTGAAGCTTTCTACCACCGACGAGCCCAAGCTGGGAACCACCAGGACGCCATCGTTATATGCCAGATAATTGCCGCTGCACGCCACAAGCAACGCAATCGAAACTAACACTCCCAGCCCCATCAGCCATGTGAATCTCTTCGACATTCTTCAGCTTCTCTCCCTGTAGACGAACTAACACCCTCAGTCCGGGAAGACCGTCCCGGACCCGTCTGCTACCTTAACCAGACGTGAAAATGTACCTCATTTGTGTATCAGGAAAGTGCGGGAAGAGCAAACTTCCACAAGACTTATTGGAACCTTCAACCATCTTCCCGAGTTGCCTTCGTCAGCCATCGAGAGAGGGACAGTGTCGCAGACGGAATGTTCAAAACGCCGGAAATGGCGCAAGGCCAACGCGTGAACCATCGGGCCAATATCCCTGGGAGGCGCAGGCCTTCCGCCTAACCCACGGCCAGCGCACTGGAACCGGTGACTCCATATTGACTAAAACCTGGGCTGAGGATGACCTCCAAAAATATCCTCTAATTCTCACACCTGGACTGCAGCCGTTGACTGCACCAGTTGGGAGCTAGCCGACTTGGGAATGAGGGGCAGGCGGATATCGACAGCCAGTCCTCCTTCTCTCCGATTGGAGGCCGACACCTTGCCGCCATGGAACCGGACGGCCCGTTCCGTAATTGCCAGTCCCAAGCCTACGCCCCCTGTATTCCGTCCACGCGCATCATCGAGACGGTAAAAGGGTTGAAACAGCTTGTCGAGTTCCTGCGGCGGAACCCCCGCGCCGCAATCGGTGATTCGAATCACAGCCTCAGCCAGATTGCGCACCTCCCGCTCCAGATGGATCCCAACGGTGGTTCCCTCGCCGGTATAGCGAATCGCATTCCGAACCACGTTCTCAACCGCACTATGCAGCAGAGACGGATCTCCGCGCACCTCCCACTCCCCCTCGGGAATGAAAGTCTCCACATGGCAATGGCGTGCCTGGGCTTCAAACTCTGCATCTTCAGCAACTGTCACAACTAGCTCATCGAGCGGTACCGGACTTTGTGCAACGTGCTGCTCGCCATCTTCCAGGCGCGCCAACGTCAGAATTCTGCCGATAAGCTCGTTCAGCCGCGTAGCTTCCAGTTCAATGCGATCGAGCATCGGTATGCTTTCCGAGTTGGCGCGCTGTCTTGCCAAACCCAGGGCAACGTTCAACCGCGCCAGCGGTGATCGCAGTTCATGGGAAATATCATTGAGCAAGCGCGACTGCGCCTTCACCAGCGATTCCAATCGCTCTGCCATCGTATCGAAATCGCGCATTAGCCCGGCAACTTCGTCGCGCCGGGTATTGGCCGGAGCCCCAGTCCGTGCTGAAAGATCACCGGCTGCCAACTGCCGGGTTGCCGTCCGCAGTCGAACGATGGGCTTGGTCAGGTACCAGGAAAGGAAGTAGCAGACCAACCCTGAGGAAAGCACAGCAATCAGCAGTCCCGGTACTGGCATGCCTCGCGGACCAAAGAATACCCTCGGCCCCGGGGGCAGCCCCAGAACGATTGTGTAACGATGCTTGCCATCAGATGAAGCACGCGAATCGCGCTGCACCTGGGGCGTCGGAAAGATGAAGCCATCATGTGGCGCCCTGGGACCACCTGACGCGATCCGCAAGGCCCAGTCGGGAGCGGCCCGTCCCGAAAGTTCATCGCGGTTCTCATCGAACAGATAAACCCGGACGTGCTGGGTGGCCTCAACCCCCTGCAGGTACTCCCGTACTGCCCGCTCTCCGCCTTCCTCGTAGGCATTTACCGCGTCGTTAAGCACGGTAGTACGCAGCGCTTCCCACGTGGAGCTCCGTGGACGAAAGGCCAGTGTCACCAGAATTGCCAGCACCACAAACAGCGCCAAGGCCAGCCAGAATGAGAAAAAAATCCTGAAAAAGAGCGTCTTCATGACAGGGCTTTCGAATCCTCCCTCGGCCGCGCGAAGATGTAGCCGACGCCACGCACCGTCTTGATGTGCTCATCCGTATCCGTATCCCCCAGCTTCTTACGGACCTTGCTCACATGCATATCGATGCTGCGATCGAAGGGCGAGAACTTGCGGCTGAGCACAGCATTCACTAGTCTCTCCCGCGGGACAACCCGTCCGGCCTCGCGCAGCAGCACCTCCAGGAGATTAAACTCAACAGAGGTCAGGTCGACGGGTTCTCCGGCGCGGCGAACGGTTCGTGTCGCGGGATCAAGCTCAATTTCACCAACCCGCACAACATCAGGCGCCGAAGGCATTTGCTTCCCTTCGGCGGTTGTGCGACGCAGGATGGCGCGAATCCGCGCTACCAATTCCCGCGGGTTAAATGGCTTCGGAAGATAATCGTCAGCGCCAATTTCCAGTCCCACGATGCGGTCCACATCCTCGCCGCGCGCAGTCAGCAGCAATACGGGCAGGCGCGAAGTCGCACGGACGCGGCGCAATACCTCAAAGCCATTAATGCCCGGCAACATTACATCCAGCACTACCAACAGATAACCGCCCGCATTGGCTTTCTGCAGGCCGGTTTCACCATCATGCACGCACTCGATCGTAAAGCCCTCAGCCTGCAAGTATTCTTTCACAAGGCTGCAAAGCTCGACATCGTCGTCGATGACAAGAATCCGTTCCATACGTTTGCCCGCCATCATTGTGCATCACAAAAACGACAACAGGCTGTAAAGATTTGCAAATACCATGGGTTCAGGCTGCCCTTGCACCCCACATTCACGATCGAGAGGAGCTTTGGTGCCTGTGACTCCACGAGCTTTGTTTGACAAAACTTTACTCCGTTTGACCGACTTTTTACCCCCATTTTCAGGCGGTCGTGTTTTCATCAGGGTACGCAATTCAGGCTCTTAGTGGCCGTATGCAGGAGGGATCATGAGATCCATTCAGTATCGCTTTCTGGTTGCAGCTCTGGCAGTTGTGCTGGGCTCAGCCATTGCTCAATCACAAACGCCCGATGCGGGCCCGCCCGCAGGACCCGGCGGTATGGGGCATTTCGGCCATATGCTCGGCTTTTATAGCGACATGCTCGGCCTAACCGATGCGCAAATGACCCAGGCCAAAGGGATCCTGCAGAAGGAGATGCCCAATCTGCGGCCATTGCTGCAGCAGATCCGCCAGACCGAACAGCAGCTCAAACCGTATGAGCAGGGTACCTTTGACGAGGCCAAGGTGGCTGCAATCGCGGCTCAAGCGCAACAGGCACAGACACAGCTGCTGATTGCTAAGACCCGCATCCACTCTGAGCTGTATCAGATTCTGACGCCCGATCAACAGCAGAAGCTGAATCAGTTCGAAGCCAATCGCCAGGCTCGCATGCAGCGGCATATGAACCAGCAGAGTGCGGCTCCGCCGTCAGACTAGTTCATAGGTGGGACCAGAAGTCTTATGCTTCCGGGCGCGGGAACTCGTGGGTTCTCGCGTCTTTGTCCTAGGGCAACAGATTTATGTCTGAAGACGCTGTGTTCTACCTCCTCGAAGCCAGTTGGATGCTCTTTGCAGCGTGGTCGCTGATATTGTTGGCGTTGTCCATAATAGCCTTCGGTCACGACGTGGAGACGGAACGAGCCCCGCAACAGCCGGCAAGAACGCCCCGCCGCACGGGCGACTCATTCGCCCTTCCGCCGCACCTTTCGGATCACACGAAATCTTGAACCTCTCCTGCTAGAATCTCATCTAGTCCAACTGCATGTTTCCTAAGAGATTGCGCCCGCTGCTGCCCTACATGAAGCGTTACCGCTGGGGGTACCTCGCGGGCACACTGTGCGTTCTGGCCAATAACGCCGCCTGGGTATTATTTCCCCTGATCATCAAGAATGCGATCGACGCATTGAGTTCGGGCGTCACGCGGCACGCTCTCGCCGTCTTCGCGGGAGAGTTGCTGGCCGTCTTCGCTGTACGCGCCACCTTCATGTTCCTGACGCGCTGGATCCTCATCGGCATCTCGCGCGACATCGAATTCGACCTTCGCAACGACCTGTTCGCGCGACTTGAAACACTCGCCTATTCCTATTACCAGCGCGTCCGCACCGGGGACGTGATGGCTCGAGCGACCAATGATTTAAACGCGGTCCGGATGCTGCTCGGCCCGGCCATCATGTATTCGGCGAACACGATTGTGTTCACCCTCGCCGCCTTAGCATTCATGGTACGGCTGAGCCCCAAGCTCACGTTCTACACCTTCTTGCCGCTGCCAGTCGCGAGCATCGTAATTCAATACTTCGGCCGCCGCATTCACGAACGCTTTGAGCGGATTCAGGCCATGTTCTCCGACATTTCCGCACGTGCACAGGAGAACTTCTCCGGAGTACGCGTGGTCCGCGCGTATGTACAAGAGCAAGCAGAAATCGAGCAGTTTGAAAGTGCAAATCAGGAATACATCTCGCGAAGCCTCAAACTGGTCCGACTCATGGGCATGTTGTGGCCGACCCTGGAACTGATGCTCGGGATCGCGACCGCGTTAGTTCTGTGGCTTGGGGGACGCGAAGTCATCCAGCATCGGCTCACTACTGGCGAATTCGCAGAATTCCTCACTTACATGATGCAACTCACCTGGCCCGTTATTGCCTTGGGGTGGGTAGTAAACATTTTCCAGCGGGGCACGGCTTCGCTTGTGCGGCTCAACGAGATCCTTCAGGAAGAACCGGAAATCAAAGATGGGCCTGGGGCCCGCGAATTGCCGATTCGTGGAGAGATCCAGTTCCGCAACCTGAATTTTTCCTACGATGGAAACCAGGTTCTGCATAATGTCGATCTGATAATTCCGGCAGGAACCAGCCTCGCCATCGTAGGGCCAACCGGTTCGGGCAAAACAACACTCGTTAATCTGATTCCGCGAATCTATGACGCCGAACCGGGAACGGTGCTGATTGACGGGCATCCGATTCGCGATTTCTGCCTTGCTACTCTGCGCAAGAACATCGGATTCGTGCCGCAGGAGACTTTTCTCTTCAGCGAGCGGATCCGCGAAAACATCGCCCTGGGCGTCGAGTCGGCTACAGACGACCAGATTCACGACGCCGCTGAAGCGGCCAACATTGCCGCCGATATTGAGAGCTTTCCCGAAAGTTATGGATCTCTGGTTGGTGAGCGCGGCATCACGCTCTCCGGAGGACAGAAGCAGCGGACAGCCATCTCACGCGCGCTCATTCGAAATCCTCGAATCCTCATCCTCGATGACGCGCTCTCCAGCGTCGACACGCAAACCGAAGACAAGATCCTGAATCATCTCCGCACCATGATGGAAGGCCGCACGACCATCTTTATTTCCCACCGCGTCTCGACCGTTCGTAACGCAGACCGCATAGCCGTTTTGCACGGCGGACGCATTGTCGAAATCGGCACGCATGACGAACTGTTGGCCCGCAACGGCTACTACATGGATCTCTACAACAAACAACTGCTCGAGGAAGAATTAGCAGAAGTGTAACGAGTCGTCTTTTTGACAAATCTTTCCGGCTCGCATCCAACTTCCGGCTACAATCGTGAACATCGCCGGGGTTCATCAATCATGCAGCGGGTGGATACTTCCGAAATTCTTGACTCCGAAGAGTGTCCTGCCCACGAAGCGCAGGCCTCGTTGCGCGATCTCTGTCGCATCAACCGCTGGTTTGGCGGAGTAACCACAACGCAATGGATGGTTCACCATGTCGCCCGGTTGCGCAATTTGCAGCGCATGTCGATGCTGGATGTGGCGGCCGGATTCGGCGAGGTTTCCCACATCACCGCCCAAAAACTTCCCCGGCGGGGTATTAACGTTCAAGTTACCTGTGTCGATCTAAAATTCTCCCACCTGCGCAACGGTAATCCGAACGCTTCGCCTTGCATCGTTGCTGACGCGCTGCAACTTCCCTTTCAGAATCGAGCTTTCGACGTAGTGGGATGCAATCTGTTTGCCCATCACCTTGAGCCGCAGGCGCTGGGCCGCTTTGTTCAAGAAGCTCTGCGCGTTACCCGGCATGCGGTGCTGATCAACGATCTTTTGCGGCATCCCCTGCATCTCGCGCTCGTTTATGCTGGCTTCCCATTGATGCGTAGCCAGGTCTCGCGCGTCGATGGCGTTGCCTCAGTGAAACGAGCCTACGTCCCTTCTGAAGTTCGCGAAATAATTTCTAAGACTTTTCCGGCAGGAAACGCTCCGCGAATGGAGATTTCCCACCACTACCTTTTCCGCATGGGCATTATCGTCTGGAAGGACGGAAACAACGCACGTGGAAAATAGCTGCCTTCACGTTGCGACCGACTCATGACTGGTTTATGAATCCTTCGCGGCTGACTCGGGATTCCGCTGTATTCCTCCGCTTACCCTTGCTTCAATCAGCCACAATCGCGGTGTTCAGGTTATCCGCGAAGCAGCTTAACCGGGTCGAGTTGCGGGACACATTAATGAAAGTCATTACCGGTTAACTTTTGTCTAAGTTACGAGCAATACCGATTCTGCCCCAATCAACTAGTCGTCATCGGGATCGATGGGGGGCTTCTTGTTATTGAGGAAATATGCAGCGTCAAGAGGCGCTGAAATAGTCTTGAATCGCAGTGGGGATTGCGTCATTGAGAAGCAGTCCGACAGATTATCTGCCGGCGTGTCGGCGTATCCCAGAGAAGGCAGATTAAACAAGGTTTCGATATATTTGAGGATGCTGCCGAAATCGTGCTGCTTGTGAGAAATGTAGCCAGCCTTGGCATAGGGTGATACGACAATAAGCGGGACTCGGAATCCGTAAACGTATCCTGATCCCCAACTGACTCCATCGTTGATAACTGTAGGCGGGACGTGGTCGTACCAACCGCCCCAATCGTCCCAGGTAATGATGATCGCGGTATTCTTCCAGTACTGACTGTTCCCGATCGCATTGACCACCGAGGCAACCCACGACGGTCCGCTGCCATCATTGGCATAGGCGTGATCGGAATGGGCACCGTCGGGAACAACCCAGCTGACTTGCGCTAGTTGACCTGCGGCAATGTCTGTGAGCACCCCAGTTTCAGGGAAAACGACTTTACTGAGCCACTCTGGCCCGGTGCAAGTTTTCATTCCGTTGATCAGCGCCTCCTGGCAAATATGTTCGATCGCATCGGGCGCCGTCCATATGGATCCCGCCGAGGGAGCGTAATACCTCCAACTAAAACCTGCATTGTCAAGCAAGTCCGTAAGGGTTGGATGGTCATAGCAAGGAATGGTGGCTGGATTGCTGTTTTCGTTTCCGTAAGGATCGATGAGGGCTACGGTATTCGTTGGACCGGCAATGCAGCCACTGGGTCCAAAGTCCGGTAGTAAGTTAAGTGGATTTTCGGCGGCGAAAAGTTTGCTCGTAGCAGTTGGGGCGGACGTACCCGCGAGAATAAACTGGTGTGCGGGAAAGCTGGGGCCTTCATTGGTTTGGAACATCCGGTCCCCAAATGTGTATTGCTCCGCCAATGCAAAGTAAGGCTGAATATCCTCCGGTTTGACGTACTTGAATTGAGGCAGTATTGGACAGGGGAGCGTGTACACTAGGCAATCGATCTTATCTGCGCCATCCATCTTGCCACCGTCGTACATCTTTGCGAACGCAGAATGCGTATGACTCAGATCGTACGTAAGAGGATCGGAACCAATAGTACCCAAATCCGTTGGCGTGAGCGGAACCGTCTGCCCTGCAGAGTCTAGGCCACTGCTCCTGATATCGGCGCCGCGGGATATCAGTACTGGATCTTGGAACAGATTATCCGGAGTACGATTCTCCTGGAAAATCACCACGACATGCTCGATCTGCCCCGTGTTGGTCAGCGTGAGAGATTGCTCCCGGTTAATAGGACCCACACCTTTCGTGTCTGCACCCGTCACTGAGATCGTGTAGGTTCCTCCGTCGGTAGTCGGCGAAGTGCTCACCGTAAGTGTTGATTTGGCGGTATAGGTAGCGCTAACCGCCACTGGATTGGGGCTGAACGAACAGGTTGGTGGTGCGGGATTTACGCCGCCTCCCTCCGCACACGATAAAGTTACCTTTCCGCTATACCCGTTTCCCGGGGTCACAGTAATGGTCGCGGTAGAAGTTCCTCCTCCGGCACTCAACAAAGCCGGAACTAATGGCGTGGCAGAAACTACATATATCCGACCCAGTTTCGGATTGATTTCGGGAGAATATGAAGTTCCACCACAGGCAGTAAGAATAGACAAGAGAATAAGAATGAAATGCACTGAGGGGCGAACAATCGGGCGCATTTCGTGGAAACCTCCGTATCGTGCGGTTATTTGTGCAAACACAGCAAATACAGTCAACTTCGGTGCCACTGGGGTTGCGTTGATCCTTGCTGCAGCCGTGAGATTTACAGAAAAAGAGGGGTATGACCTGCGAGCCAAAATAGAGGGGACCAGTCAAGTTTTGCCGATTGTACTCTCCGAGTATAATGACCCTGAAAACGGAGAGATGTATGTTCACCCGTCTCGTGTTGCCTCTGATGAGTGTCTTTTTATTCTCGCTCCCTCTACTGGCGCAATCTTCGAAGCCCGAACCATCCCCTCAAAACAATGTCCTCCAAACACCGGCGCTACGAAGCGCCGATCCACCGAGCGACGAGTTCCAGGTTTTCCACTTCACCCCTGAGGGTCGCCTGGTCGACGCGGGGAGCAGCGAGTTCACATTCCGCCTCTACACGCCTGACGGTCGCCTTATGTAGGGGGTCATTCCCGAACAGCTCGCGTCACAGACTGCGGAGCCCCTTTGTCTGAGCATGCGCACCTATCGCGTGAAACGCGAAAGCAAAGGCTCCGACGTCACCCGTCCAGCCGGATACACGACGTGCACTCCTGCCGCGAAATTTCGTGCCAAAGTGGTGGCTCCTGGACCTCTTCGGGAATTACCGCTAGATAAGTAGGTAGTCGCGAACTGGAATAACTGCGATTGAATTCCTTCACCGCAGTAATTAAGGGCGGAAGATTATCTGACGACCAGCACTTCCCTGACGTTGTCCCGGGCAAGGAAAAACTTGATCGACGCGAAGTCGCGGAACAAGTTCTCAATGTGACGGTTGTTGAATACCCGTTGCAATTGGAATCCGTCGCTGATCGCTGTGTGCACCGCTCCCGTGGGTCCGCGGCGGGTCTCGCGGCGCAGTTCAATCTTCTGCATCTCCAATGCATCGCTGCCGACAATGTGAAAACGGTAGCAAGGTGAGTCAGGACCTGCATCACGGGTGTGGAAAAACGCCAGCAGCATGCCCCCCGGCTTGAGTACCGACCATAGCCTTCCTACAACCGGACGCACTAGGCTCTCGTGCAGATAGTCGGGGAGGTTCCAACAGAGAACGACGTCAAAATGTGCCGCAGGATACACGAGATTATCGGCCAGAAACTGCCGGCTGTCGAGAACGACATTTCCCTGCTCGTCTTTCGTCACCAGCCTCGGGTCGGTCGAGGCTGTCAGCAAATCTTCGCTGTATATCCTGTGGCCGCGCTCCGTAAAGTGTCGGATGTTGGAAGGAGACGTCGATCCCAGATCCAAAACCGTCAGGACCTCAGTTGTGTCCCACATGCGGGCAAGTTCGCCCAAACCACTGGAGCGGCGACTGAGCTTCTGCGGAGCGGTTTGCGCCGGATTGACGGCCTCGCGCGAGCCGGAACTGCGAAAGAATTTCATGAAACTTTGTGTAACGGACGCCATGGAACTTCCTGACCGTACTGCCGGACAACTGCAAAACCGCCAGTCCGGTCTCGCCGCGCTCTCCACGAGCAAATCGGCATTATGAATTCAGGTTAAGTACGAAAACTGACGCTATTTGGCCGCGCTCTTCCCTTCCGATTTCCCCTGAATATCAACCTTGCCTTTCAGGTAAGCACCCTCTTCAATCGAAATGCGCTGGGTTGAGATATCGCCATTGACCACCGCTGACTTGCGAAGCTCAACGCGGTCGCTGGCCTGCACGTTGCCATCGAGTTTGCCTTGTACAACCACTCCTTTGGCTTCGACATTGGCCTTGACTTGACCGTTAGGGCCAACAGTTAAGCTGTTTCCTTTCAATGCAATGCTGCCCTCAACCTGACCGTCCACGTACAGATCCTCGCTGCCCGACAACTCGCCTTTGATGACGACCGACTTGCCGATCTGTGCCAGATTCGCGGAAACAGGTGCGCCCATTATGTCTCTCCTCGCCGAACACAGGATTGACCACGCGGCCGTGGTCAATCCTGCGCGCTGGCGTAATGGATTTCGGTGTTCCTGATGACTATACCCAACCCCAGATCAGTGCGGCAAGCACCGGAGATGCCGATTTCTTCATGACAGTTCTACCAGATGCAATGTAGACCATTCGAATGATAGGAGTTGCTAGACTAAAGACCGGACGTCGGGAGCAACCATGCGTCACTGGCGCTTCGGCGCTGCATTGGCAAACATTCTTGCAAGTATCGCAGTCTCTTTCATTTGCCTGGGATTCGGCCCCGCTTCTCTGCCATCCTTCGCAACGCAGCGCCAGGACAAGCCTGCGATGTCTCCCATCGAATTGGTGCGCTCCACCGTGAAGCATGAGCTCGCCGACAACCATTCTTCCATCAAGCACATGTTCCGCTCGCATAAGAAAACCATGAGCGGAATGCAAACTCGCCTCTTCGCCGAAACGACACAGGCTACTGCCGACCTATTGGTGGTGAGCGATAGCAAACCTGTACCCCCGCAGCAACTTCAGAGCCAATTGACGCGCTTGAATCAACTGGCGCACAGCCCGCAGGATCTCAGCCGCAAACAGAAACAGGAAAAAGATGACGCCGACCGCAGCTCTCGCATTATTCGTGCACTACCGGATGCTTTCGTCTATGAGTTCGATGGGACCCAGACTGGCACAAAGGAGATAGGCAAACTCGGGGACGAACTCATTCGCCTGAAATTTCGTCCAAATCCAACGTTTGTTCCCCCTTCAAAAGTGGAGCGGGTGCTGCTCGGCATGCAGGGACATCTGCTCATTGACGAGTCAGAGTTGAGAATCGCAGAGATCGATGCCACGCTCTTCCGCGATGTGACCTTCGGGTGGGGATTCCTCGCTCGCCTCAATAAAGGCGGAAACTTCATGGTCAATCAGGCTGATGTCGGCGAAGGTGTCTGGGAACTCACGCGTCAGCGATTGAACTTCACCGGCAAGATCATGATGATCAAGAGCTTGACTATCAAATCCGACGAAACCTACAGCGATTTTCAGCGCATTCCCTGGAATACCGATTTCCAAAAGGGCGTGCAGTTGCTCCAGGCCGAAGCCGACCAGATGCGCAAAGGGGAAGATCGTGAGGCAGCCAATTCCGGCAGCGGCCGTTGAATCCTCATTTCACTTCGACTAACGCCCTGGCGCTGATCGTTTCCTTTCTAACTGTGAACCTCTCGATCAGATCTTCCCTCAGGCGGTAACCACGCCCGGGAGTGTCGCTGATTGCGATCATCCCATCATCCGACACCTGCACTTCCGGTTCGATGATGTCTTCCTTCCAATAGCGCTTTGAGGCCGAAACATCCCCCGGCAACCGGAAGTTCTCTAACGTCGAGAGCGCGATGTTATGCGAGCGTCCAATGCCGGACTCGAGCATGCCTCCGCACCAGACCGGAATTTTTTGCTGCTGGCATACGTCATGGATCTTGCGGGCCTCGCTGAATCCGCCCACGCGTCCAACCTTGACATTGATAATGCGGCAGGCCCCGGACTCGATGGCGATTGCCGCATTGCGGGCGCTGGTGATCGATTCATCCAGACAGATAGAAGTTCGCAGTTCCTTCTGTAGCCGCGCATGGTAGTAAATGTCGTCGTTCCAGAGCGGCTGCTCAATCATGAGTAGATTGAACTGGTCGAATTCGCGCAGGTGCTCCAGTTGGTCCAAGGTATAAGCGGAGTTTGCATCACAGCTCAGCAGAATCTCCGCCCAGCGTGCGCGAATAGGTTCCAGAACATTGACGTCCCATCCCGGTTTGACCTTGACCTTGATGCGGCGATATCCGGCGGCGAGTTCGTGCTCAATCTTTTCGAGAAGTTGCTCAACCGAATCCTGAATTCCGATGGAAACTCCGCAAGCAATCTCGCGCCGCGATCCTCCCAGCAGCTTCCACAAAGGCTGTTGCATCTTCTGCGCTTCGGCATCCCAAACAGCGTTCTCGATGGCCGCTTTCGCCATGCGATGCTCGCGAACTTTCGAGAACAGTGCGGGAACGTCGCGTCCCGCCTTGATTTCTTTCCCCACCACCGCCGGAGCAAGGTACCGGACGATTGTGGCCCAAGCGCTCTCATTCCACTCACTGCTGTAGTAGGGAACCTCTCCAGCCACGCACTCTCCCCAGCCATCAACTCCGTCACAATGAAGGGTCACCAGGATGATGCTGCGGCTGTAGATGCGCCCGAAACTCGTCTCAAAAAAATGGACGAGTGGCATTTGGATCTCACGCAATGTAATGGCTTCGACTTTCATAAGAGGCCTCGTTAACAGCACAACTCCACTAACCAAAGCAGCGAATCTGCGCCGAATTCACCCGATCGACGCATACGACCACTCTTCGTCCCATTTTCCCAGCACGAACTTGCCATCGCCCTCCGCATTGCGTTCATATGCCAGGACCGCCAAGCCATCATCGAATGACTTTAAAAACTGATCGCGGTTCCGTTCCTGCACTTGCAGAGCCAGCTGGCGAGTCTCGGCACCTGCCTTCCACTCGTAAATCTGAGCAGGGACTTTGATGGCCACCTCACCATTGACCGCAGGGTGTTTTCCCGTCTTCAGCAGAGTTTCAACTCGGTTGGACTTGAGCCACCACTCGGCAATCAGACGATCGGTGGGCAGTCCGCCCTGCAGCGGAGACGACGTAATCCCGTATTGATTGACGTTGTACCGGCGGACGATTGCCCCCAGTTTCTCGATATTCAAGTATGCATTCTTGATTTCCAGCGGATCGAAGGTCCATTCGATCAGTTCGATCCCCCGCGCCAGCGCATCATCCCGCTGCAACATCTTCAGCCGGCGTCCTAAGCCGCTATTCCGGTATTCCGCGCGAACTGCAAGCATGTGGGAATGTAAGTAGCTATGGCCGGACCGCATGCCGGGAACCGACAGAGCAAATCCAATCATATCGCTCCCGGCGAACGCTCCCATCACCTGTCCGCCAACTTTCTGCGCAACCACAAAGAGGCGCATCGGAACCAGTTCAGCGTCACTGAAATTCCAGACTTCCTTTTGCAGCGCTACGCAGGCGCGCATATCGTCAACACTTTGGCAATGCCTCAGCACGAGGCCGTCTTGCGTCACAGTTGCTTCTCCATCGACGTTTCCTGCTCCTTTGCTTGCCGCCATAGCAATTCCAATTCTTCGGCTGAGGTTTGGTCGAGGGTTTGTCCCGACTCCTGTAGTCGCGCTTCCATCCATTGAAAGCGGCGCTTGAATTTGCGGTTCGTCTTGCGCAGCGCTGACTCTGAATCCAGCGAAAGATAGCGCGCAATGTTCACCAGAACAAAAAATAGGTCGCCGAGTTCGTCCTCCAGCCGGGCACGTAGCGCCTCGGGAATCCTTTGTCCCCCTGATCCGGCAATTCCCCGCAGTTCAGGACGCGGTCCTGGCGCCGGAAATTGCCTCAACTCTTCCCGTAGTTCGTCGGTCTCTTCCTGAAGCTTATCGAACAATCCCTCGATATTTGGCCAGTCGAATCCAGCCTGCGCTGCCCGGGAACTAAGCTTATGTCCTTCAATCAATGCCGGCATCGCCGACGAAATTCCATCGAGAATCGATTCTTTCTTCTTCCCCGCCTGCGCTTTCTCGAATTTCTCGGCCCGCTTTTTTCGCTCTTCAACCTTCAAGGCTTCCCAGTTCCGCTTCACATCCGCGGCGGTATCGGCTTTGACCTCCCCGAATACATGGGGATGCCGGTCGATCAGCTTGGTCGAGAGCCGGTCGAGAACATCATCGATCGTAAAAGTCCCCTGCTCTTTCGCCATCTCGGAGTAGAACAGGATCTGCAACAGCAGGTCGCCGAGCTCCCCCGTCAGTTCGCGCCAATCGCGATTGTCGATGGCTTCGAGCACCTCATACGTTTCTTCTAACGTATAGGGTTTGATCGAATCGAAGGTCTGCTCACGATCCCACGGGCAGCCGCCCGGGGCGCGCAGACGCTCCATAATTTGCACGGCTCGCTCGAAACGCTCTCCAGTACCCGGCATAGGAACCAACAACTGTAAATGACTGCGCGTGTGGGAGCAATGCGAAGCCCATTTAGGTCGTCTCAAGACAAGCCTTCGGCCACATGAGTGGCGATAACCATAAACCGCGCAGTGCGTCTCGGGCATCCTAATTTCACGCCACGATGTAACGGAACGAGAAAGTCTTCCTCAATCGAATTATCAATAGGAGCGAAAAATGGCAAACGAACTGGACGGAATGAAAATTGCAATTCTGGTGGCTGACGGATTCGAGCAAGTAGAACTGGCCGAGCCGCGCCAGGCTTTGGACCAAGCCGGAGCCCGCACAGATATCATCTCTCCCACACAGGGAAAGGTGAAAGGCTGGAATCTGAAAGACTGGGGCAACGAGATTCCCGTGGATGTACGCCTGGATGAGGCCCAGCCCGAGGCTTATGACGCTCTTCTGCTTCCGGGCGGCGTAATGAACCCCGACCGGCTGCGTATGAACCCGGAGGCCGTCGCGTTCGTCAAGCGCTTCTTTGACGATGGTAAACCCGTCGCTGCGATCTGCCACGGTCCGTGGATGCTTGTCGAGTCGGGCGCGGTCCGGGGGCGTACGCTGACCTCCTGGCCTTCGCTTAAAACCGATATCAAAAATGCCGGTGGCAAGTGGGTGGATCGAGACGTCGTCAACGACAACGGCCTTGTGACCAGCCGCAAGCCGGACGACATTCCGGTATTCAACAAGGAGATGATCTCGTTGTTCGCCGAAGCTGGCACCTCCTCGGACGAATTGCGAAAGACAGCCTAAGTCCATGCATGGCTTGGGCTTCCTTCCGGCTCTTGCACAGCAAGAGCCGGTTTGCCCTGTTACGAAAGGCATTCGTGAAGCTCTCGAAGTCCAATTTTAGGACAATGTCCCGGCGGACTAAGGTGATCTACTGGAAATCGCACCTTAGGCGCAAACTTGAATTGAAAATCGTAGATGGATTAATTCGCCTTGCAGGTACCGTGTTGACTGCTGCCTAGGCAATATGACCTTACCCTCGACAACTCGACCGTCGCTGGAAGGGGGAACCTTCCATGTCGCGGTGATTGGCGGCGGAATCAACGGGGTCGCCATTGCACGGGCATGTGCGCTGGCTGGCAAACGTACCCTGCTCATCGAGCAGAATGACTTCGCTTCCGGCGCGACCAGCCGTTCCACCCGCATCATCCATGGTGGATTGCGCTACCTCGAGCATGGCGAGATCGATCTGGTTCGCGAATCCCTCCGTGAGCGCGAACGCTTGTTGCGGGAACGCTCCCACCTCGTTCACCCGCTGAATTTCCTCATCTTGCTGAATGAACAGAGTCGGCGCAGCGCCCTGAAAGTTCGGGCCGGCTTGTGGCTCTACGAGCGCTTCGCCGGACGAAAGTCCGCCGCTCCGCTGACCGAAATGGAATTGAAGCGCGTTGAACGCGCTCTCGATGCCGGACATCGTTGGTCGATTTTCAGGTACGAGGATGCACAATGCGAATTCCCTGAACGCCTCGTGGCGGAATGGCTGACGGAAGCCATCGATGCGGGTGCGGTTGTTCGCAACCATGCCGAGGTGCTTGCCGTCGATGTGGCTCATGGACGCGCCCGGGGCCTCCAGGTGCGTGATCGCATCACCGGCAAGGACGCTCATGTAGATGCTGCCTGGATCCTGAATTGCACCGGCCCATGGGCGGATCGCATTTGCCAGCGCTCGGCGATCCGCACCGCTCAACCTCTAGTCGGAGGAGTTCGAGGCTCACACATTGTCCTGCCCCGCTTTGTGGGAGCGCCCAACAACGCACTTTATTCCGAGGCACCCGACGGCCGTCCCATTTTCGTTCTTCCCTGGAATGATCAAATCCTGGTCGGCACAACTGAAGTTGCCGACGCCGGTGATCCCGGTAAGACAGCCCCCGCACCCGAGGAAATCGAGTACTTGCTGCAGTCGGTGAAGCGCGTGTTCCCGAAGGCAAAAATTTCGGCGGAACAAGTGAAATACGCCTTCGCCGGAGTTCGCCCGCTTCCGTATTCGCCCAAAGCTCAGCTCAGCGACATCACTCGGCGCCACATTCTGCACGACCACCGCGATGATGGAGCCATGCGCATGATCTCCGTCGTTGGTGGAAAACTGACCACGGCTACGTCACTCGCGCGGGAATGCGCGCGCGAGATTGGCATCGACGTGCCGGAGCCGCGGGCCACGGCAGCCGGACCGGGAGTCGCGCTTGACCCGCTGCTGGATCAGGCTGTGCTCGAGATCGCGCACGCCGGATCGATCAGCGAAGAATCGGCGCGTGGCCTGGTGGAATGGCATGGAAAACGCGCCATGGAAATCGCCAGAATGGCGCTGGCCAGCCCCCAATTGCGCGCCCCTATCTGTCCGCATACTTCGCACCTGGTTGCCGAGGCTATGGAAGCCTATCGCCGGGAATGTGCCGTTAGTCTGGGAGATGTGCTGCTTCGCCGCGTGCCCGTCGCCCTCGGCCCATGCTGGTCCGAGTCCTGCAGCCGGGAGGCTGCGCTCCGCATCGGAGCCGTCATGGGCTGGAACGAGCAAACCCTGGGCGAGAATCTGGAAGCCTTTGAAATGGAGCGGTTGGCCTTCCTCCGGAAACCAACGTTGAAGGATGCCGCCTTTGAGGCCGCCGCAGACTAACCAGTCTTACGTAGAGTGCGCACCAGCAGCGCCGTCTCATCCGAAATGATGCCTGCAACTCCCATATCCGCAAATCGCATCATTTCGTCTTCGTCGTTAACGGTCCATGCGACAACTTTCTTTCCCGCCGCGCTTAATTTTTCTACGCTTGCCTTCGTGATCAGCCTGGAATGAGGAATCACATACTCGACCGGCAGTTCATGCCATTTCTCCAGTTGCCGGCGAGTTTCGCAGATCAAGCCGAGAAGAATCCCTTCATCCTCTTTGCGCAGCGTCCGCAATACCTCCGGCAAAAAGGACGACACCACATATCCCGCACTCGGGGGATGCTTCCACAGCAACTCCAATGTCAGCTTCTCCAAGCCCGGCACTTTCAACTCGATATCCAGGAACGCCCGCCTGCAATATCTCTCAAGGACGGAACTGAAATCCGGCAATCCGTCGAGGTTGGTCGCCGGAGTCTTCGCGATTTCCAACCTGCCAAACTTGGGGTCGTGGAAGATCACGGCTTGCTGGTCGGCTGTGAGGCGCACGTCGAATTCGAATCCGTCGCAGCCGTCGGCGAGGGCGCGGTCGAACGAGGGGAACGTGTTTTCGGGAATGGAGTGCACACCACGGGCGCCGCGGTGTCCGAGAAGCAGCGGTCTGGCGCTCATTGTCGGTGATCAGTCCAGATCGAAATCGCGGATCGGCTTGCCGGTATCAGGAGACTCTTTCGCCTTCTTGAGCGCTTCCTGAAACTTTTTCTCCAGCAAGTCGGAGGCATGCTTCTGAGCCTCCACCGACTGCCGGAAGATCGATTCCCGGCGGCTGTCCTGCTCCTTCATAGCCCGCGCGGCTTCTTCGATGTCGTTGAACATCTTCGGTTTGACCGGGGCCGTGTGCGCGATGACGGCGTGTGTCTCCGAATCGACCTTCATCACCGCCCCGCAGCAGGGACACGTCACATCAAAATTGGCAACTTCCTGGGTAGCACGCTTCGGCATTGAGCGAATCATACCGCATCTGCTACTCATCCGATAGGTGCTGCATTTCTGAAGACGATCACCGCCGAAGTTTGATCGGAAAGATGTGGAAAATGCCAAGCATTTCCCATCCCAGCAGGAAGATGGAGAGCAGGACCACGGTGACCGCGAGGATCTCGCCAAAGCTGAGCCCTCGACGCCGCGGTTCCAGCCGGCGGGCCGCCAGCCCCAGGATATTCAGGGTGGCAAATCCGAAGACTACGGCCCACAGTATGTTGTAAACATCCGCCGATGAGCCGCGATGGTCGAACTCAAACATGATACTGACCGCCATTACAGTTTCGCAGCCAAAGGCGAGTGACACGCCGGCGGCGGCTCGCGTTGCGGACGCAAGTCCGGCAGACAGCACGGCGGCAGGATGCAGCAGCATGGTTGTTTAGCCCGCATCACGCGGGTGGCGACGCCCTAAGTGAAGAGATATTACCTGTTTTCGCGAGTGCGGTCACGACCGGAAGCACATCACGGGATTTTGCAACCTGGGGCAGAGTTTGCAGCCCCACAGGTTTGTGGCGCGTGGCTCCTCCGTGGCTTTGCGACGATGGATGGCGACGCTTCGATAATGATGGTCCGATAATATGGATGCATGGCGAAACGGCGCTTCATCTTCTTCGATGTCGGCAATACTCTGTTGTTCCCGAACCGCGCACGCATACTGGAGCCGCTGCCGAAGGAGAACCATCCTTCCCTTGCTCAATGGCAGGAACTCGAGCGTCGAACCAAAAGAGAATTCGACCAGGATGTGACCAACGGACTCGTGGATCACGGCTTCTGGTGGATGTTTCACACCCACCTGCTCGAGCAGCAAGGCGCAATCAACGAACCGGTACGCGAAGCACTCGTAGCGAACACGCGCCAGTCCGCTAACTGGGACCAGATTTTGCCGGGCACGTTCGAGGCACTGCAGCGTATCGGTAGCAACTATCAAACGGCCGTGATTTCCAATGCCGACGGCAGAATCGCCGATGTTCTCCACCGATGCGGCATCCATGACTGCTTCAAATGCATTACCGACTCCGGTATTGTGGGATACGAGAAGCCTCACCCGGTCATCTTCGACGCAGCTCTGCGCGAGATGAGAGCCGCCGCAGCCGACAGTTTGTATGTTGGCGATGTCTATGCCGTAGATTACGTGGGCGCCCGCAACGCCGGCATGGACGCGGTCTTGTTCGATGTCTCAGGCGCCTACCGCGACCGCGGCCTCCCGCGTGTAGAATCGCTAACGCAATTGGAAGAGTGGCTGAAGGCCTGACCCCCGAGAACAATTATGTTTGATTCCGCTCGCCTCTATTTGTTCCTCACCGCGGCCCTGCTGCTCGCAATCGCTCCCGGACCGGGAATGCTCTACGTGCTGGCTCGGAGCCTGGCCGGCGGAAAGCGCGAAGGCGTTCTATCGGCGATAGGAACATTCCTGGGAGGAATGGTCCACGTCTTTGCCGCCGCCTTCGGCGTCTCGCTGATACTGGCCCGCTCGGCTATCGCTTTTGAAACCGTGAAGTATTGCGGCGCGGCTTATCTCTGCGTCCTGGGAATTCGCATGATCGTCGATGCGCGCAAGCCGGAGAAACAGGAATCCGTGGTCGTACCACCCGCTCGGAATCCGCTGTGGCAAGGAGTTGCCACTGAAGTGCTCAATCCCAAGACCGCACTGTTTTTTCTATCCTTTATTCCGCAGTTCGTGAACCGCGGCGCTGGACATCTCTTTCTGCAATTCATCGTGCTGGGAACAATTTCGGTGAGCTTGAACACGACCGCAGATCTTGTTGTGATCGCCATGGCCGGGCCGCTCGGAAACCGCATTCGGTCGTCCGCCACATTCCGTCGCCGCCAGCGGACCGCAACTGGCGCGATCATGATTGGCCTGGGAACGTATCTTGCAGTGAGCGAGAGCAAATAAGCGGGACCTTACAGTTCCACGATCTGGTGGTCGTGGCAATCACTGTTCATAGCGGAATAAATCTGCGTCAGCAGTTCCAAGCCGTATTTCGCCAGGAAATAAATGCCCCCGATTCCACGTTCCTGCAGGCCTTTGCCTGGATAGAGCGCATGGCTCAGAGTCTCGGCGTGCCGGGCGATCACTTCTTCTTTTTGCCCCTCGGCGCGTGCGGCCTGCGTTCGCAGTTTTTCCATCTGATGCTGCATCTTGGACGCGGCCGTTTGCGCGGCATCGACCAGCGTGCGGTCGAGCTTAGCCAATTCTTCCTGGATCCTGGCGATATGCGTAGCGAAAGAAATGTCGGCTTGCTCGAAGGCCGCTTGCAATCCCTGCGGCAAGCTTTTGGCGGCAAGTTGCTGCTTAAGCTTTTCCGGAGCTTCGAATATCTCTGGTACCGTGATGGCGTAACGTTCGAGCAAGCGCTGCGCCTTCGGTTCGACCAGGGTCGCAGAGAAGCGAGGGACGATCGGCGTAACTCGCCCCAGCAACGCTTCGTAAACCACCGCTGCCTGCCCGAAGTAGGCCACCTCCGCGGCTCCCCCCGTGTACGCCAGAGTGGGCAGCAAATAGTCCTCAATCACCGGCCGCAAAAGAACATTGGGACTGAACTGTTCTGGATGACTTGCTATGCGAGCCAGCAGTTCGCTCTCCGGGATCGTTTCCGCGCTGCCCTCCGCCCCGATTACAAACTTCCCGTAAGACGCACGCTGTATCGCCGTCCGCGCTTCCTTTTGCAGGGTGAACAGGAGCACTGACGAAGCCGTGACTTTCACTTGCTGGTGATACCCGGCGGATTCGAGTTGCTCTCCGCGCGCCACAAGTTTCTCCGCCAACTCACCCGCTTGTTCTACCGCTGCCTGATAAACCGGCTGCGCAATCCGATGAAGTTCCGGATCAGAGGCATCGAGCAGAATCACTCCCCAGTCGGCGAGCAGGTGACAGTAGAAACGCGCAAATGCGGTGCTTAGCGTCTCGCCGGGTTTGTAAGAATCGCGCAGGATCGCCGTAATTTCCGACTCTCCCAGCAATCCGGCCGCTTCCTCCAGCACTGGCAAAATTTCTTCGCCGAGCCTCACTGTACTGACAGGCGCTCCCACAATGCCCTGGCTCGGGGTCGAAAGCGTCTTCAAGGTACCTTCCGCCGAAGGCAGCGCGACGTGATTCACTTCCGCGAGATCGTGATCGTAGGAAGCCAGCCAAAAGACTGGAACGGTGTCGATACCCGTTTGCGTCGCCTGCTCTGCGAGTTTGACGGCGGTCAGTGCCTTATATAGCGAAAACGTCGGGCCGCCGAATAGTCCGACTTGCTGGCCGGTGACCACGGCCACGGCTCCCTTGCGAAACCGGGCAATGTTCTCGCGAATCTTCGGCGAGGCGTTGCAAGCGTCGCTCTGACGTTGGAGGATTTCCGCGACTCGCTGACGACGCGAATCTTCATAGGGGAGCGTCGAAGCTTCCTGCTGCAACCACTCAGAAATGCTTGGCGAACGAGGATAAAAGGATTGAACCGAAGGCGCATGCGCGAGATAGTCCAGAAAAAGCCGCGTCTGGTGCGGGATTTGCGCGAATGGCAGACAATGAGCCTTCACCGGCACGGCTCCGCCGCGATCGAATTGCACCACGTTTTTCGGGTCGAAGTCATAGGAATAAGCATTTCGGCGCGCTCCAAATCAGATGCGGTTGGATGCGCGGCGATGCAACATAATAGCAACGCACAACCATGCAGCCAGCCTGCCTGCCTTTCACTGTCGAATAGAACTCGGGTTGATCGTCCAGCAGAGGACAACCGGCGGTTCAGAACAGGTTTGAATCGAGTCCGGCAACGAACTGGATTCCAGGAACAATCTTACCGATGAGGTTCTTGTCATTCGTCAAAAACAGATCCGCCTTTGCCCATGCAGCCGACGCGAGTTGAATCGCATCGGCGGGGGGAACCCCCATCCTCCCACGGATTTGCGCATATAAATCGGCGGTCTCCGCCGTAAACGGAACCAGTTCGGAAACCGCTCGCTCCAGTTCCTTCCGGATGCTCTGCGCTTGTTCGCTGGCACCTTTTCGATAGACGCCAGCCAGCAGTTCTCCCATCGTGAAACAACTTGTGATCAGTTGATCGTTGCGCTCCCCCATTCGCGAGCGGATCGTACCAACCCTCTTTGCGAACTGAGGACTGTCTTCCAGCCAGTAAATGAATAGCATGGTGTCCCAGTAAATGCGGCTCATTGCTGGCCACCCGGACCCTGGAAATGTTCACGCTCTTCCCGCAGGTAGCTCTCGCCGCCTCCCAATTCATGGAACACATCTTTGAGAGCACCGCGCAATCGGCTCCACGCATCCTGACTTACATCTGCATGCGGAGCGTCCAGGAATTCATAAGTGTAGGTCACGGTCGTGCTCAGACCGGATTGCGGGCCAGTTTGTGAGACTAGCCGCACTCCGTTGCTGTCCAGGAATTTCCCCGACTTCAGTGCCATGCAAACCAAGGGCACCCGATTCTGCAGCTTCGATTCGCGGTGGACATCACCTACATTGATAGAAAACCTCGCCACTCCCTTGCGTCGCGCCGCCTGCACATAGCTTCGGCTCGCCTGCTCTCTAACCAGATCCGAGACTTTTAGGGTAGGGCTCATAGTTCTCTCCAGAGCTATAATTCTTGCATAGCATGCAATGCATGTCAATTCACACCAATGCATGCTTTCCATATGGATCGATCCCTTGATATAACGTCCATTGATCCTGCCTAAGGGTGCAGCTTTCCCGACGGAACCGTGTGCTTCTCACAGAACATCTAACAGATTGACTTCCTATCCGGCGAACCCTAGATTGGAAGTGGATCTTTGAATGGCCAATCCCACCAGTGGGGGCGTCACGGCTTCGACGGAGATGCTTGCGGCCAAGAGGCATGCCGGGGTGCACACACCCGTAATCGCGTGCAAAACTAGAAATGCCACACCTCAAATGGCATACGCTGCTTAATTTTTAAGTAGCCGTCCCCGGAGGCTTCGCCCATGGGCCTTCGAAGGACGTCGCACAGTGGGCTGCTCTTCGCGTCTACGTCTGGGACGAGAGGCTAAGATCACAGGCTAGCGACTTCCGTTTCTTGTCCGTTCTGAGCGGCAGGCGCGAACGTTGTGGGGTAATGGCCCACGGCACGAACTGGACTAAGCATGTAGTCTCTTGACCAGTGACATTTTCGGACGCGGGTTCGACTCCCGCCGCCTCCACCATACCTTTGCCCTTCATTCCTCGTAAGCAGGCTTGCGGTATTTGACCGCTCTCTAGGACCGCCTGCTCGTCTTCCGCACAAAGCCGTTGTCGCTCCACCCCTCCGAACCCACGCCGTTATGTACGAAGAACAATCCCGTCGGATCGTATTTCTTCTTCAACGCTGCCAAACGACCATAATTACTTCCCCAGTAGGCGTGCTGCCAATCCTCTTGAAAAAAATTGCTCTCGGAAACGTACGCTCCGCCGTTCGGCACGATCGCTCGCAATTCGTTCACGCATTTGTGAATTTCTTGCCGCGCTTTTCGTCCCGCCGCAACATTCGGCTCATGCCCACGCACCCCCGGATAACCCCCGCCCGCGTCTCCCACGATCGCCAGCGCAAACGCCTCCAGCACTGCGGGATTCGTGGCCGTATTGCGTGTCGCCTCAATCGCGTCGCTCGGCCCTCCCGCCAGCCCTTTGTTGAAATGCAGTTCGATGGTCTTGTGTCGCGAACCCGTAAACAGAGCCCGCACAAGCCGCTGCTGAGAGTCAGCATTGAGAAGGGACGCGGGCATCCAGAGCGATTCATAGCCGTAGATGAACCAGGCCACCTGGCCGGAATCTCCCGTCCACCACGCATTGTTTGGACCGGCTCCCGGCCGCTGGTCGACTTCGAAAATTGACAGATGATGTTGTTTGCTCCATTCCACATCCCACCAATGCCGAGCCGACATGCTGGCGAGAATCGGTTGCCCTTGGAGCGTGTACGAGCCCGGCGAACGCGCCACCCAGTCCAGAAAGGGCTGCCATATCCTTTTCACATCCTCTGGCGTCAGGTCGTGGCACACCATCAACAGGTCGAGCACATTGTCGCCCGTAATCCGCGCATGCTCGCCCCAGTGATCGTTGAAAAGATGATCTCGATAGAATGTAATGAAATAGCTGAGTAAACGTCGAAATGCTTCATCCGATGCCGCTTTCACGCGAACAATTGCTGCGCCGAAAAATTCTGGAAGTTCGTGCGCACGCAATGTCACCTTGCTGATTGCCCCGAATGTTCCCCCGCCTCCGCCCTTCAGCGCCCAGAACAAATCCGAATTCGTGCATGCATTCGCGATGCGGACCTTGCCATCTGACGTCACCACTTCCGCTTCCAGGAGTCCTGCCGCCGCAGTGCCATAGTGCTTGGAAAAACTCCCAAAGCCTCCGCTTTGGACCAGTCCAGCCACGCCGACCGTCGTACACCCGCCACCTTGCACATACGCGCCGGCTTTGGTTGTCACCGCATCGTATGCCTGCATCCAGATCGTGCCTGCACCGAGCGTGACTGCTTTTTGCGGTCCCCCCTTGCAGCCTTGCGGAACAAATGCTTCCTGCATCGTGATGTCGTGCATGTGCCGCATCCACACCAGCAACGAATCTTCGGCATCTGAGGTTCCCTGATAACTATGCCCGCCGCCTTTGATTACGAGTCGTAAATCGTTTTCCCGGGCAAAATTTACCGCCGCCGCGATGTGATCTGCATTTCTTGCCGCGACGGCATAAACACTGGGTTTGCTCACCCACGCATCTACCCATCCCAGCGTCTGCGTCAGGCCGGGTTGGTCGCCGATGTAATAGGGATTGTGAATATTGCTCATCAGAGCCTGACAGTCCGCGCTCCTTGTTTCCTTCACGCACGGCTCTATCGGGAAATCCACAGGAATCAAATTTCCCTCAACCTCATCGTTCAGACGCTTCCACGCTGATTGGGAAGGCCAGTTCGCGTCCACCGGCCTTCGCCGCCGCAACGGTAGACGAACTCCCGCTGCGTTCCGAGAGTTCCCGAGTCCCGCGTCACCTAGGCTCTTATTAGCTCCCCATAACTCGCGCGCCCACAGCGGAACGAGGGCCGCCATTCCGGATTGTCTTAGAAATGTTCGTCGGTTCATTGCGCTATGAATTTTGCCATGATTCCTCACCGCGCGGGGTTATTGTCCGAGGTGATAATGGTTAATGCTTCTGCAGTTGCGGCGAACTGCAGGAGAGAGACAACCATCTCCCTTGCCATGAGAAGTCATCCCCAAGCAGCATCAAATTACCGAGTGTTCAACGCTCGAATTGCTCTATCCAGCCGAGAGACTCAATTCAGAGGTGCCAGGCTCCCATCATCTCTGTTTCTCGCAAACCTGCGAAACTGATCACCTTGGGCCTGACCAGACGTTCGAAGTCAGCGTAGGCGACTTGAAGCAGTTCGTAGTGGGAGCCCGCATTGAAGGCAATTTCCTTGTCTTTCGTCAGACTCTCGTCCACGTAAACCGTCATTCCGTAGAGATTTCCGAACGGCGGCATTGCACCAAGCTCACATTCTGGAAATTGATCTTTGAACTCCCATTCCTTTGCCAGACTGACTGTGTTTGCCCCGATCGCTGTCTTCAATAAAGAAACATCGACCTCGTGCGACGCGGGAAGAACCGCCATCGCGAAGACGCCGTCAATCTTGATAACCACCGTCTTCGCCAATTCTTTGTTGGATATGTGAGTAATCGCAGCCGTTTCCCGAGCCGTATACGCCACCCGATGCGGAATGGCCACGTATTTCACGCCTTGGCTGTCGAGAAACTCTCTCAGCTTCTTCGTTGGCATTGCAACCTCCTTGCTCCAGCATCGGCAAGTAGGGCCATCAGCAACTGCCCCGGCCTCACCACAAACCAGGCCTCTGTTTGGTAGCGATCCGAATGGTTCCAGCCCAAGATCCCGCGGCTCTCAGGTCACGATTCACGTCTTTGTATTTGCAGGAAATGAACTTCTCAAAGAAGTATCGAATACGGGTGCGGCAGGAGAACTGGCATTGGGGCATGACTCAGGCCCTCTTGCACCATGCCGTCATTCTAGACCCCGGCCGTGGGTCCTTCAATGTGCCGGCATCCAACAAAGAGCGTAATCTGTTCGATATTCTGATCGCCCTTGATTTCCCCAGGGAGAAAGCCACAGATGAAATTCCTGTCAGAGCTGCGACTGCGCTACTTATTCATCTTGGGAGTTATGTCTCTGTTCTCTGCCCTTTTCCGTCCCTTGCACGCTCAACAGCCCGCAACTCAGTATCCCCACCGGGCCCCGGTGGATCAATATCTCATGGACAAAGATGCCGAGATCACCTTGGCGCGTAGCGCTGCCCCTGCCTCGATATCCCAGGATGCGGCCGTTCTTGTGCTTGAACGACACGGTTATAAAACTGCGATCAAGGGAAAGAATGGCTTTGTCTGCATGGTCGAACGCGGCTGGATGGGAGCCGTTGACTGGCCGGAATTTTGGAATCCCAAAATCCGCGGCGCCGATTGCCTGAACCCTCCCGCGGCACGCTCCATGCTGCCGATTGCCGAGATGAGGACCAGGCTTGTACTAGCTGGCCGCAGCAGAAAAGAAATGCTCGACGAAATCAGAGCTGCCCTTGCCAAAAACCAACTCCCCGCACTGGAATCCGGGGCAATGAGTTACATGATGGGCAAAGGTTCGTATCTCACAGATCAGGATGGTCACAACGGAGCTCACTTGATGTTTTACACGCACGTCACCGATCCCGCGGTTTGGGGCGCAGGACTCCCCGGTTCCCCAGTCGGCTCCGGACCTTACTGGTTCATTTCTGACAAAGCGGGGCATGACCTCGAAGGCTTGCCCCCGCTTCGCATTTTTACCGTTGAAGTGGGCAAGTGGTCCGACGGAACCCCTGCTCCCGTGGACTGAGCAACTTCGCTCTACTGTGAATGCTGCGAGCGCAGGTAGTGTCCCAGCGTTCGCCCATAAATCAGGAGATTCGCCACACAGATTGTGACGCCTGCGATCGTCAGCGCCGTGACAGAAATCTCGGGATATACCAGCTTGTCCAGGTAATGCACAAGGAAGCTGCCTTGATAGGGAGTGATTCCCGCCTGCACTTCCAGCCAGTTCTCCAGGAGCGTCAGCGGACACGGCCACGGAAACAATTCGAACAGAATTCCCCACACCAGAGAGGCTATGTGGATCCACCGCAGCACCGGGCGATGCCGGGCGATCACTGCCCCAAACACGACCCACAGAATAAACAGCGCGTGTACCACGAGAACACAACTCGCCATCGCGGAGAAGAAGCCCGATACCTGTCCCAGCGCCACCATCACCGACTAAGTATGCCTTCAGAGTAAGGCAACGACACGCCGCCTTAACCAGTCCGTTCTACTTGGCACGCGCCAACGGGATCATGGCCAGGAAAGAAACGACCAGAGACGGGGCAATCAGGAACAGAACGCTGCCATCTCCGCCACTTGCATCTTCCGGCTAGGATGCAGGTGCTGCATCCACGCTGGTACCACCGCTCCATGCCACTCAGCTTTCATGCGTATGCAACGTCCTGAAAGAAATTTGCAACAGTATTCCTATTCTCCGCTGGCTGACCTTCGCCTTGCGATGGAGTTTGGATGCGCATACGTCCGGGATTGAGCAGTTCCATTGTGATCTTAGTTATGACTGCAGCCAGCCTCTGCTTCGCCCAGATCGATGTCCCTGCCATCATTCAGCGATCGGTCGAAGCCAATGCAAGAGACTGGAATGCCAATCCGCAATACAACTGCTTTGAACGCGACCGCGACCCGCACGGCAGCAAGACCTACCAGGATTTGATGCTCTACGGCTCTCCTTACCAGAAGCTGGTTGCGATCAATGGCAAGCCGCTCTCCCGGCAACAGCAGGATGAGCAGGAGAACAAGATGAACGCGGAAATCGCCAGGCGCCGCGCTGAATCTCCACAACAGCGCGCCGCGCGCATCGCGCAATATCAGAAAGACCGCACCCGTGATCACCTGCTCATGCAACAACTCACCGAGGCATTCGACTTCAGACTGATCGGAGAGCTGAAGCTCGACGGATACGAAGTCTACGTTCTGAAAGCCACTCCCAAGCCGGGATACAAGCCCCCCAATACAGATACACAGGTCTTGAAGGGTATGCAGGGAAAAATGTGGATCGACAAGAAAACTTTTCAGTGGGTCAAAGTCGAAGCTCAGGTCCTGCACCCAGTGTCGATCGAGGGCTTCCTCGCGCAGGTGGAACCCGGGACCCGATTTGAATTGGAAAAGAAGCCGGTCGACGATGACATCTGGCTTCCCACACACTTCTCCATGAGCGCCAAGGCTCGCATCATTCACCTCTTCACGCACCGCTCGCAGGAGAATGACACCTACTACGACTACCAGAAGGCCCCAGCGTCATCTGCGGTAAATACAAAATGAATTTTTATCATCAGCGTTAATTTAGGGTAGGTGCCCTACGCGCTTGCGGTCCCGCGGAACGTTGGCTCGAAAGTAGCTGACCAGTAGCGGCTTTCGCGACAACAGGCGGCATAAGCGCAGCATCCTATGGATGCTGCTGTCGCGCTCACTCGTCTGCGCAAGAAGGTTGGTGTTATGGCAGCTCGGACACACCAGCCAAATCTGGCAAGACCCGGGGAGTGGGGAAAAATGAGCGCAGCTGAAATTCCGAGTGTAGACCCAACTGCAGCCGCCGAGCAGGCGTCTGCCGACATCACTGAACAGGATCAAGTCGATTTGCGTGACCGGCCACATCTTCGGGCTGTGTTCCCGCGTGTAATCTTGTCCCACGAATTGCCTCCAGCGGAACAGTCGCAAGTCGTGGATGCCATGCGCGAAGCCGGAAGCTGGCTGGGACGCACGCAGGCTCAAATCGAAATCCGAAGTGCGACTGCTTATCGTCGCGCGATCGACTCTTCGCGCTCGGCCGTGACGCAAGTCTCCCGGCGCGCGCGCCGCATGCGTGACCAAGATCCCCTGCGCGCTCTCGCTCTCATCGCGGGCACGGCCTTCATCGCTGGCATAGTCTTACGATTTTGGAGGTCTCACAATTCATGAATACCACCGCAACGCCGAATGGCCGCAGCTTGGTTGACATATTGAACGAGATGAAAGAAGAACTGCAGCAGTTCGTGCAGACCCGTATCGAACTGCTGAAGCGCGAACTGCAGGAAAAGTTTGCCACTGTCAAAGCCACCCTGCCCCTGCTCGCGGCCGGTGCATTGTTGCTGACCATAGCATTCCTTCTTTTCAGTTTTGCGCTGGCTGGATTGTTTGCAGGCGTATTCGCCGGTAACCCGTACCGCTGGTTCTTCGGGTTTCTCATCGTGGGCTTCCTCTGGTTGGTGTTGGGAGTCATTGCCGCAATGATCGCCATGCGCCAACTCACGGCGCGCAAGCTGATGCCGCGCAAGACCATCTCCGTGTTGCACGACGACAAAGCCTGGATCCAACAGGAAGCAAAGGTTATCTAGCGAGGACTGCATTATGAGCACTGCACCAAGGGAAAATCTGGAACTGCGCGCCTCCCAGGAGCGCGAAAGAATCCACCGTACCGCACTCGAGTTAATGTCGAAGGTCGACGAGACCAAGGAGAAGCTCAGTCCGGCGTATAACGTGCGCTTGCACTTTGGACGCGCCGCCGCAGCCGGCTCAGCCGTCGCCTTCATCCTGGGATACGCGATCGCGGGCGCCTTCACCCACGACTAGGAGCCGGTTAAGCCCGTACTGCACGTCATTCCGCGCAGCAGAGAATCCTGGCAAGCAGGAAGTGCGTGGGCCCCCGCCTTGGCCTGCGCGTCTTTTCTGCGAGCAACGCTATCAGGTGCCGCACCACTTTTGAAGCGGTGCAGCGCATTGGGGGTGACGCAGCCCTTTCAGCGCTGCCATTGCGCCTCTAACAAAAACCCGCCTCTAGCCCCTTCAGGAACTTCGGTCTCAAGTGCCGACGGCCTCCCGAAAACCCCGGATGCCTGAGCTTGCCGTATTCGCCGAATCATCATCTAAAATGATTCAGGGCATAAAGGGAGGTGGGACGATGCGCTTGGCGTGGATGACTTTGCTGAGTTCTTTGCTGACCTTCACCGCAGTCCCGACTGTAAGCGCCCAGACAGCAAATCCGTCTTCGGCATTGGCGCCCGCTTCCCAGGATGCGTCGGCCGCGGCTCCCTCGTCGCCCCCCGACGCGAATACCCTCGTTATCCCTGCCGGAACTCAAATTCCTCTCACGCTCACGCAAGCGATCTCCACCAAGAATGCACGCGATGGCGATTCTGTGTACGCAAAGACCGCGTTTCCCTTCGTGCTCAACGACCGCGTTCTGGTTCCTGCCGGAACGTTCGTGCAGGGCAAGATTTCGCACGTGCGCCGCGCGGGCCGCGTCAAAGGACGTGCCGAGATCCTCATCCATTTCACTTCGCTGATTTATCCCGACGGATACACGGTCATGCTGCCCGCCTCCGTGGAGAACACGCCCGGCGCCGAGAACACAACCATGAAAGATAAGGAAGGCACGATTCAGCAGGATAAGACGACGGGCAAGAAAGTTGAGCAGGCGGCCGAGGGCGGCGCCATCGGAACCATGGCTGGAGCCACCGGCGGTGCTCTTGCCGGAGGCTTGAACGGAGCCCGTGCTGGAGCCGCCGCGGGCGCTGCCGCCGGGATTGCATGGGCGCTGCTCAAGCGCGGTCCAGACGTGAGGCTCGAGGTCGGAAGCTCCATTCAGATGGAAGTGCAGCGGGCGATCACCGTCGATGCCGGCCGCATCTCCCGCACCGAAGCCCTGCGCTGAAATTTCCATCGTGCTTTGTGACGGCACGCCTCCAGGCGCCGGTTAAGTCTTCCCGAAAAACGGCTTTCTGCCGCTGAACGAATTCACTCCGACGGCCTCATCTGAAACACGGCATTGACGTGCGCCGTTACCGTAATCGTCTGCGGCGAGAATTCTTCTGTGGGCGCAGGCGCCGCCGCTGCCATCGCCATGGAACGCGCCATCCGCGGCATGATCGGCCGAGCGTTCTCAAACGTGTCCACCGAAGCATAAGACAGCGTTCCCAGCAGCCGTCCGCTGGCGTGCGCCAGTGTTTCAGCGGAGTTCCGGGCCCGGCGATAGGCATCTTCAACCGCTTTGTTCTTGGCGTCGTCCATATTTTCGAGCGTATAGTTCACGTTCTGCGCTTCGCTCACATTGGCGTCCGCCAATTGCTGGGTGATCGGGCCGATCTTCGAAAAATCTTTCAGCTTCAGACTGACGTCGGAAGTGACGCGGTAGCCAATCAGTTTCTGCTTGGGATTGCGATAGTCATACACGGGCTGCACCGAGAAATATCCGATATTGGCCGACTTCGGATCGATTCCGTTGGCCCGCAGCGCCTGGCGGACTTTTTCCGTTTCCTGCGACGCGTGCGCGTAGGCCTCTTGCGCCGTACTGTCCTGCACCGAAACATTGAACTGGATGACGGCCGTATCGGGCGCCGCCTCGTACTTTCCGTCCGCGCCGACGTAAATCGTGTTAGGCTGTGCCGCCACCGACGGCCGGTCCTGCGTAAAGGCCAGCGGCACCGAAAGAACCATCAGAACCAGACAACCGAGAATGCATTTCATGTCACGCCTCCGATCCGACAATGAACCTGCTCGGGAAAACTTCTGCTGAAAGAACGCCGCAGATTGCGATTCTTGTGCCCGATTGTTAGCCGAAGTGAATCGGCTTTCTTCTGGATGTTACTTTCTTCCGTGCCCTCTGGGGTAACCCTCTCCTCCGCCGTTCGACGTTACAATCGACTTTTGAGGACGTGACTCATCCATGGATAAATTCGTAATCCGCGGAGGCGAGCCGTTGCTGGGAACGGTGCGCGTGAGCGGAGCCAAAAACGCCGCGCTTCCGTGCATGGCCGCTGCCCTGCTCACCCAAGAGCCAGTCATTCTGGAGAACATTCCGCAGGTCCGCGACATACAGACGACGCGCAATCTGCTGACGGCCATGGGAGCCGAGGTCGAACTCGGCTACGGACGAGCGCAGCACCGCACCACCATTCAGTGCGAAAAACTGGAGGCTCCCGAGGCATCTTACGAATTGGTAAAGACCATGCGCGCCTCCACTCTGGTGCTTGGCCCGCTGGTGGCGCGCTGCGGACGCGCCCGCGTTTCCCTGCCCGGCGGTTGTGCCATCGGCGCCCGTCCCATTGATCTTCACATCAAAGGCCTGGAGCGCCTGGGAGCGCAGATCGTTCAGGAGCACGGATACATCGAAGCACGCGCCCATCGCCTGAAGGGCGCGGAAATTGTTTTCGACAAAATTACCGTAACCGGAACCGAAGACCTGCTGATGGCAGCCACACTCGCCGAGGGCGAGACCATCATGCAGAACTGCGCGCGTGAGCCCGAAGTCGCCGACCTCGCCGATCTGCTCAACAAAATGGGAGCCAAGATCGAAGGCGCAGGCTCGGAAACCATTCGCGTGAAGGGCGTAAGCCGTCTGAAAGGCGCGAAACACCGCATCATTCCGGATCGCATTGAGGCTGGAACATTCATCATTGCTGGGGCGATCACTGGCGGCGATCTCAACGTGGCCGGATGCGATCCCGAGCATCTCGGGGCGTTGCTGCGCAAGTTGGAAGAAGCGGGCGTGAAAACGCGTCCCAATGGAGAGTCGGTACGCGTGATGGGCGACAATCCTCTGAAAGCTTGCGACATTCTCACCGAAGAATATCCGGGATTCCCCACCGACATGCAGGCGCAGTTCATGGCGCTGGTCACACAGGCGGAAGGCTCGTCAATCGTTACGGAAAATATTTTCGAGAACCGTTTCATGCACGCGCAGGAACTGGTGCGCATGGGCGCGAATATCAAGATTGAGGGACGGCGCGCGGTGGTGCGCGGCAAGAGTCCGCTCAGCGCCGCCGCAGTGCTGGCCAGCGATCTGCGCGCGTCCGCTTCACTCGTGCTGGCCGCGCTGGTCGCCGACGGCGAGACCATCATCGACCGCGTCTATCACATCGATCGCGGCTACGAGCGCATTGAAGAGAAACTGAAAGGCGTGGGCGCTCAGATCCGCCGCATCGGAGAACTCTTCCCGAAAAGAGCGGCTGCTCAGGCGCGCAGTAGCTAAACTACAGCCGGCCCTGCCCCGAATATTTCCACGCACGTCCAACAATGGAGTTGAATGGTTCTAGCTCCGCACCATGGCGCATCTTGGCGCTTGCCGCGGTCGATAGCCCGGGTAAAGTAGCTTTCAATGTACTGGGGGTGCTGTTACGTTTGCTCGACCCCACCGTCATTCTTGAAAGCATTAGAATGGGAGCGGGTCCGCTGTGGGTTCAGGTTCTAAATCGGAAGGTCTGAAACGCTGGCAGCAGGTTTTCGAACCTGCGCTGCTGAACAATACCGGGCAGCAAACTGTCCGTTACGCGCTGGCGATTCTGGCGGCCATTGCCTCTCTCCTGCTTCGCAAAGCGCTGGTTTTCGCATTTGGAGAACACAATCCCTATCATCTGGCATGGCTGTCGATCGTTTTCGCGGCGTGGTACTGCGGATTCTGGCAGTCCTTAGTCGCGTTAGTGATTGAAACGCTGGGGATCTGGTATTGGCTCATCCCTCCTTATCACACCTTCCACTTCGAGGACCGCCGTGAAATTTACGGATTGGTGAGCTTCGTCGTACTGGGTGTCTTCATCATCGGGTTGGCGGAGGGATACCGCCGCAGTGCACGCCGCCGGATGGCGGCGGAAGAAGAAACGCATCGCACGGCTGAGTTAGCTCGCGCCGAGGCGAGATTCCGGGCGCTGCTCGAGTCGGCGCCCGACGCGATGGTGGTGACTGACAAGGATGGGAAGATCGTCTTCATAAATTCGCAAACCGAGAAAGTTTTTGGCTACACGCGGGAGGAGTTGTTGGGACAACCGGTGGAAATGCTGATGCCGGCTCGGTTCCGCAATCGTCACCTTCCGCAGCGAAGCAGTTTCGCATCCGAGCCGCGCTCTCGGTCGATCGACGAAGCTCTGGAGCTGTACGCTTTGCGCAAGGACGGCCGGGAATTTCCTGTGGAGATCAGCCTCAGTCCGCTGGAAACTGAGCAGGGATTGTTGTTCACCAGCGCAGTACGCGACATAACCCAACGCAAAGTGGCGCAGGATGCAGCCCGTGAACTCAGTGCACGCCTGCTGCAAATTCAGGACGAAGAACGCCGGCGGCTGGCGCGCGAACTGCATGACAGCGCCGGACAGATCGTCGCGGCGCTCGCCATGAACGTTGCTCAATTGAAGAGGACGAACGGCGCGGGTGGCGATCGAACCAACCTGATCTCGGACACGGAAACGCTATTGCAGAGCTTGAGTTCTGAGCTGCGCACCATGTCGCATCTGCTGCATCCTCCGCTGCTGGATGAAATGGGATTGTGCTCTGCGCTGCAGTGGTACATCGATGGATTCGCGAAACGAAGCGGCATCGCCACCACGCTGGATCTGGCCGAAGATTTCGGACGCGTGAATCCCGAACTGGAGATCGCGATTTTCCGCGTGGTGCAGGAGTGCCTCACGAATGTGCACCGGCATTCTGGAAGCAAGAAGGCGAGTGTCCGGCTAACCCGGTCGCAGGACGCGCTGCTGCTCGAAATCCACGATGAAGGCAAGGGTATTCCTCCGGAGAAAAAGGCCGTGCTGCTAGGCTCGGGGCCGGTGGGAGTGGGCGTCCGAGGCATGCGAGAACGGGTGATTCAACTCCGCGGAACGCTCGACATTGAGTCCAATGGCACCGGGACGTCGATTCGGGTGATGTTCCCCCTCAAGAAATCAGCCGACATCTCTGAGTCGCAGGAAGTAGCGTGAGGTGCGGGATCGCCCACCAAGGCCCGTCCTTCTGCGGGACATCTTCATGCCCGCTTCGCACTATGTTGATAGCATCGCCTTTACGTACTCGGGTTTCAGCGGGAGACGGCGCAGAATTTTCCCCGTGGCGTCGTGCAGGGCGGCTGCAATCGCGGGTGCGGCCAGCGCGTTCGCCGCTTCCGATCCTCCTCCGTAGCTGCCGACCTTCGGATTGTTGATCAGCTCAACCTTAATCTCGGGAATGTCGGCCATCGTCAGGATGGGATAGCTATTCCAGTCATACTGGGTTACGCCGCTCTCATCAAACAGGACTTCTTCGAGCAGGGCATGGCTGATGCCCATCACCGCGCCGCCTTGTACCTGACGCTTGAGTTGCAGCGGGTTCACGATGATGCCGGGATCGACCGCGATCGTATACTTCTCCACCTTGATCACGCCGCTGTCGGGAGTGACAGCGATGTGACAGACGCAGGCCCAGTAGGTTCCGTTCCGCAGGAGTGACGACACGCCACGGCCGCGCACGGGCTGCGGCCCGGTCGAGACGGCGCCGGAATGCGGCGAAGGACGGGTATCCCAGCCGGAGGCATCGCGCACGGAGTTCAGCACGCCGATCAGCCGTTCTGCTTTCGCACTGTCGGTCTTCTTATTGCCGGTCCTGGCATTGTCGATGCGGAACTGAATGGCGTCCACTCCGGCCAGCGCCGCGGCCTCATTCATGGCCAACTCTCGCGGATAGTTCTGCTGATATTGCACGGGCGTGCGCATGCTGTGATCGCGCAGGCCGACCGCGATCGGCGAGGCTTTTTGTCCTACCTGGAAGGTGCCATGGCCGCGCTCGAGAACGTTGGGCACGGAAGTGTAAATCCAGGGATCCTGAATCTCGTTGACAGTGGAGGTCGCGCCGCCGGAGTGGACATCGGGCGCCGACATCGTGGGCAGGCCCGCCAGCACCGCACCGACCGGACGATCGTCTTGCATGGCAGGCATGTAGTGGTCGGCCTGATACGCCACAATTTTGTGATTGTCGTCGAGGGCAATCTGAATATCCGAAAAAGCCGCGGGAGATTGCGTGGACCACTGCATATCGTCAGCGCGCATCCACTGCACGCGCACCGGTTTGCCCACGGCTTGCGAGAGCAGCACGGCTTCGTCCTCAGCGCCGGCGTTTCCGCCGTTCGAACGCCCGTAGTGGCCGGGCCCGGGATAGGCGTGCACAATCACCTGATCGGGGGTGGTGTGAAGCATCTTCGCGATCTCTCCGCGAAGCGCTTGCGGATTTTGGTTGTGGGTGTAGATGTGCACCGTGCCATCGGCCTGGACATCGGCGAGAGCCATGGTCGGGCCGATGGGCGCGTGCTTCATGTAGGGCAGTTCGTAGGTTGCGGAATGCTTCTTGTGAGCCGAGGCCAGCACGGCTGCGGGGCTTCCTTTTGTATCGTCACTCTTCTGCACCGGCGCGGCTGTCCAATCGCTTTGTTTTCGAAGTTGCTGATAAAGCTTCGCGTTGCCGGGCAGTCCTTTCCAGTCGGTCCACTTTGTGTCTTTTGCCACCTGATCGGCCGCCTGGATTGCCTCCCACTCGCTGGAAGCCACCACGCCTACAAGGTTTCCCTTTACGATGACCTGGGAGTTGGGGAATTTCGCCTGGTCGAGTTTGCCCGCGGAGACGAGCGTTGAGCCCAGCGTTTTCGGATGCACGACACGGGCATGCAACATGCCGGGCAACCGCACATCGGTCGCCCAGGTTTCTTTGGCCGCAACTTTTGAACTGGTAACCGAATTTTTGAACGACTTGCCAATCACGGTATATTCACTGACCGGCTTCATCGGCGGATTGCCTTCGATCGTCAATCCAGAGATGCTGGTCAGGCTGCCTTTCACCGGGATCGTGAGCTTCAGTTGCTGATCCTTGACGAGATCGCCGTAGGAAACGCTCTTTCCGCCTCCCGAGACGATTCCGTCTTTCACTGCCAGCTTGCTTTTCGGTACGCCCAGGCGTTCGGAGGCGAGATCGAGCAGGGCCTGATGCGTGTAGGCGGCGGCCTTGCGGATGTTCGGCATCCCTCCGCCAAGGAAGTCGAAGGCGCCGCTGCCATCGGGCGTTTTATCCGTATCGCCAGCGATGACGGTGGTGATCGCCTCGAAGGGCACGCTCAATTCATCGGCCACAATCTGCCTGTAGGCGGTGAAGGTAGTGCTCTGGCCGAAATCGTTTTTGCCGGTGCGGATTAAAATCGTGTTGTCGGGATGAATCTCGATCCAGGAACTGGGCAGCGTGGGATCGAGCGAGTTCTTCATGGTTGTGCGCTGGCTCGTGCCTGCCGTGAGCAATTCCGGACCGGCAACACTGAATCCAACCGCGAGAATGCCTCCGGCTTTCAGAAAATGACGGCGCGAGAGTGTGGCTCCGAAAACGTCCATTGGTTTTTCGCTTATGCTGGCCATCGTTATCTCCCTTTCGCCATGATCGTGGCGGCATGTTGCACGGCTTCAATGATCGCGGTATAAGTGCCGCAGCGGCAGAGGTTCGGAGACGGTCCCGAATTGGTGAAGGCGTCTTTGATTTGCGCCACAGTGGGATTCGGATTGCTCTCGAGCAGTTCGGTGGCCTTAATCATCATGCCGTTCTGGCAAAATCCGCAGTGCGGAGTCTGCTCTTCGATCCAGGCCTGCTGCACGGGATGAAGCGCGGACTTCGCTTCGTCGGCGGAAAGGCCTTTCTGCTTCGCCCAGCGCGCGGGCAGGCCTTCGAGCGTGGTGATTTCCTGGTGAGCAGCTACGTCGGACAGGGCGGTCACACAGGAACGCGCTTCCTTGCCGTCGATCAGAACCGCGCAGGCCCCGCACTGCGCCAGGCCACAGCCGAACTGCGGACCGATGAGCTGAAGATCGTTGCGCAGAACGTAAAGCAGCGGTGTGTCGGGCGAAGCCTCGACTTCCCGTTGCACTCCATTGACATTCAGCGTGGCCATAAATGTTCCTCCACAGAATTCAGCAATTCCGATGAATTTGAGGGAAAACTCCCCAGTTTTTTCGAGAACCCAGTCCGCTCCGTTTTCGGAGCGGCGGAGACGCTTATTGGTCTATACGCCCGCTCCGGCCTCAATTGCAAGAGGTGGGATGCGGGACCCTTAATCCGGCCTGAATTATTGCCGCGGAAAGCCCAGGCGGGAACCTCACTTTCTCGGAAGGCGAACATGGCATTTCGGTACGGAGTGGCCGCCTGAGTAGCCTCTGAGCTCTTCCTGATATGTTGTAATGGGCAGCGATGTCCTGGCTTTCAATCCTGAATAAAGAAGTCATCGCCTGCACGCGTTGTCCGCGACTGGTGGAGTACCGGCGGGAGGTCGCGCGCGTCAAGCGTCGTGCATATCTTCATTGGGAGTACTGGGGCAAACCTGTCCCAGGCTTTGGAGATGCCAAGGCGCGCGTCCTCATTCTCGGTCTGGCTCCCGGGGCACACGGCTCGAATCGCACCGGGCGTCCCTTTACTGGGGATTCGTCCGGCAACTTCATGTATCCCGTGCTGCACGAAACCGGCTTTGCCAGCCAGCCCACCGCGACCGATCGCAACGACGGACTCAGACTGAAAGATCTGTACATCACCGCCGCGGTGCGATGCGCGCCTCCGGACAACAAGCCCTTGCCGCAGGAACTCCTAAACTGCTCGGAGTATCTCGATCGGGAACTGGCCGGATTGAAAGATGTGAGGGTGATCGTGGCGCTGGGAAAGATTGGCTTCGATGCTTATCTCAATCATCTGAAACGCCGCGGACTGCTCGCGCGCCGTGCCGCATACGTTTTCAAGCATGGCGTCAGTTACCGGATGCCGGATAGGAAAATCCTGCTGGCCTCATATCATCCGTCGAATCAGAATACGCAGACAGGAAAGCTGACGCGGACGATGTTCGTGGAAATATTCAAGCAGGCAGCGCGACTTGCCGATGAATAACGGGAGACGCCGCCGGAGCCGGGCCGTCTGATCCTCCCCATCGCGCAGGGAAATGCCGGCAAAATGGATCACGATCCGGGGCGGCGTTCTCGGGTAAAGCGATTGCCTGAATAGAGTTGTTGAAAATCGCAACAGCACCTTCGGCATCGATTAGTATTCAACCGAGCACTTCGGGCGGGGTCGCCCACAAGTGCTTGATTCGATTCAGCTTCCGCAGAACGCCTCGATTTATCGGACCCGAGACTGCAAGTAGTTCCACAATTGTATGTACACTTCAGAAGTTTTGGTTCGGCGCTCAGAGCCTCGCCCAGAATGCCCTTTGCGGGGCCTGCAATGCCATTAGAGCGACGACCTCGACATCCACCATCCCGGACGTCGGCCGGAGGCCAGAAATCGCCCTAGGGGGCAGGAAACCACCCTGGCGTCGATTCCATATATCGCAGTAGCTATCATTATGTATGTACATTCGCTGTAAATGATTGAGCCTTATGGACGAAGGCCCGATCAGCACCTGCTCAGGGTGCCGCTCCCACAGAAGCCCAGAGCCGGGGAGAAGGAAAACAGGTGGTGGTTTAGGGGAACAGGCGGACCTGTCTAACCGGGATTTGTTTAATATTAAGAGCAAGATGGAAAAGCAGCTAACGATCGTGCTCTACGTATTGCTGATGGTGGCCGCAGTAGTCGGCGTGGATTTCCTGTTCTTCCGGCACCGCTTCTGGGAAAGGCTGATCGCCAATATAGGAATCGTGCTGGTTTTCGCAGCTTTCTACCTGAGATTTCTCAAGCGCGGATGAGGAACGCTGCCTGCTCTTTTTGTTTTGCGGACGTTAGGGGGCCGACGCCGCAGCGCGTGCCTCAGACTTCGCGGTCGAGGGCTGGGCTTTGCTGCTACATGACTCAGGAGATCGTCTAGCCTGCATCTCTGCTCGTCGTTCTTTTGCGGCCGGGTGATCAGACGGCCAAGTGGCCGAAACGCGCCGGCAACCCGCGCCAAGCTTGTCACACTTCGAGCTCGCGTAGTGAAATGGCCGGTGGTTTATTTTCGGATTCGCTTTTCGAGCGCATCGAGCAGACGGTCCAGATCTGGATAGCCTGCGCCAAATCTGCGCGTGAACCAGTTTCCGCCTCGGGTGGCAACTGGCTCGCCGTCCGCGATCACATCGAATTGGCCAACGGCGCCCGATTTGATGGTAGGTGTGATGCCGATCCGTTCCCTGATTCGGGCCGCGAGACTCGCAGCCTTGGCCTGATTGCCAGTTCAGGTCGGGCACGAGATGATTTCGATGTTCATGTCACCTTCCGTTCACTCTGGAAATCTTGAAACAGCCGGGACGTCTACGTCGTTTTCGTGGGCAGTGTAACAGAGGAACTGCCGCAGCTTTCGCGTGTTCAAGAGCGGGGCGGCCGCGAGGTCGGTCACGATGTCCGTGCATCACAGACGGGTTCGGCCATCAGCGCTTGCTCCTTATCAAACCCCTAACACAAACTTGTCCTGAAATGACAGCGGGTGCCACCAAAGAGGCCACGTGGTTGCGAACAATACTGGGGAAAATGCAGAAATGAATGCAAAATTAAAAATGTAAAACCGCTGGCTCCGGGGCTCGCCGAGGTGGAATCTCATCGAACACGACTGGAGCATTTTCGCAGGGCGTTCGCCAGCTTGCACGATGACTGCCGTAACCAGGCGTTAACACTCAAATTCCGACTCGTTGCGATTCGGTTCGCACAGGTATGTTTGGACGATGAGTGTAATCCGGATGTTTCCCCAATTGACAGCATAGCCGCCCCGAAGGATAATTCTCCGGCTATCGCTCTTCCCCCAGAAGAGCCTGCATTTCTAGACGGCCCGCCTCGCGCTAGCGCTGCTGGAGGATCGTCAGTCCGTCCCGCGAAAGGATTTCTGGATGTCGCGACCGCTAATCTCTGCAATTCTCGCTGCTCCAAAGCGCAAAATGAACAGCACGTCGAAAATCATGAAATTCGGCTGTCTCACTCTCGTCTTCATCGCTGTAGCTGCAAATTCCTCACCCGCGCAGAAGTACGAGAAGCTGGCAAACTTTAATATTACCGAGTGCTGCGCCAGCAGCTTCGTTCAGGGCCTCGACGGAAACTTCTTCACAACAGGTGCTCTAGAGGGTGCAAATTTCGATGGCACCGTCTTCAGAATGACTCCTTCAGGCGGTTTTACGCTGCTCTACAGTTTCGACTTCAGCGACGGCTCGGATCCGGGCGGGCCCTTGGTCCTGGCTACCGACGGGAACTTCTACAGTACGACCCGCCTCGGCGGGACGAGCAGCAACTGCAGTACTGACGGCTGCGGCACGGTTTTCCGGGTGAGCCCCACCGGTGCGCTGACCACGCTCTACGCCTTCTGTTCCCAAGCGAACTGCCCGGATGGCGCATGGCCCGAAGGGCTGATACAAGCACCCGATGGGAACTTTTACGGGACGACGGAAAATGGCGGAGCCAACAACAATTCCGTCGTCTGTAACTATAACGGTTGTGGAACGGTATTCGAGATTACACCGTCAGGGACGCTGACCACGCTTCACAGCTTCTGCAACTTGGCCGACTGCGCTGATGGTGCAGAACCCGCCGGGACGTTGGTGCAAGCTGTGGACGGGAACTTCTACGGGGTAACCTACGGAGGCGGGGCGTTCGAGCAAGGAACGGCCTTCAAGCTCACGCCCAACGGGAAGCTGACCACGCTTTACAGCTTTTGCTCCAAAGCAACATGCACCGACGGCTATGCTCCGAATGGAGGAATCGTGTTAGCCACTGACGGGAACCTCTATGGGACAACTTACGGAGGCGGGGCGTTCAAGGAAGGAACGGTCTTCAAGCTCACGCCCAACGGGAAGCTGACAACATTGCACAGCTTTCACAACACTGACGGTGAAAGCCCGCTTGCGGGGCTGGTCCAAGGCACTGACGGAAATCTCTACGGTACGACGCGACTTGGCGGCAGCCTCAGAGGGTGCCAATTCGCTGGATGCGGGACGGTTTTCCAAATTACACCGACCGGCACGCTGACCACGTTGCACAGATTCCTTCCGGCAGACGGTGGCGACGGCGCGGACGTATTCGCCGGCGTAATGCAGGCGACTGACGGCAGCTTTTACGGCTCGACCTCCTCCGGAGGCTACAGCATCGGCATCGTCTACAAGCTGTCGGTCGGTCTCAGCCCGTTCGTAGAGACCGTGCCTACCTCGGGCCGCGTGGGAACGAAGGTCCGCATCCTGGGAAACAATCTGGCGAGCGCTACCAGCATCAGCTTCAATGGAACGTCAGGAACATTCACCATTATTTCGGGTACCTATATCGAAACGACCGTCCCCGCTGACGCGACTACCGGCACGGTCGAAGTGACCACTTCCGGCGGCACGCTCAAAAGCAACGTGGTTTTTCGCGTGACGCAATAGTTGGTTCTCAGTCAATTGTCGAAACCAGGCATTAACACTCAAATTCCGACTCGTTGCGATTCGGTTCGCATAGGTACGTTTGGACGATGAGTGTAATCAGGATGTTTCCCCAATTGCGGACATACTTCGTGATCTTTAAGCCGGTCGTCTTTTGCGGAGAATGCCGCTCAGTACGAACACGGCCACACCGTACAAAGCGGCATTTGCAGGCATCACGATCTCCCAGTAATCAGTTTGTGTGGCGTTGTGTATCCCTCGCGTCAGCCAACACAACACGAAACCCGCGGCTTGAGGGTAGAACAACACGTCAGCATGTGTCGTGTAGGTCAGCCAGAGCAGGAGTGTGGACACGCACGATCCGACCTCTGCAGCAAGTAGCAAGCGCGGGATCGTTCTCCTGTTCACGAAACAAGAGTAGAGTGCTGACAAAGCAATGCAAAGGGTACTGAAGGTGCATCGCCTATGGGCGGGGAGATGAGTGTAATCGAGATATTTCAACAGTTGACGCTAGAAGTTGCTGGTGGGCTTAAATCAAGGGACCCAACGGGCCATTTCCCTTGGATCGTCGGTGGGTTTTCCCATCGCTTTGTCTTGCCGCCGCATCATTTCCTCTTCGCCTAATCTGCGCGACCTCACTAGGCTAAAGGGAACGAGCACTGTCACGACTTCGGCGAAGATCATCAGGAACATCGAACGCTGCCAAGCCGCGATTGCTATCGCCACAACGACACAGATCACGCAAATGACAACTTCGGTGACGCGCTCCGCTTTAGTTGGACTGGGCAATGTCACAATCAACTCCCAGTGCAATTCTATCTTTCGCTTGAAATTCCGCATGTTACGAAAGCTGCACGAAGGGATCGTGAGTGAAATCGGGATGTTACGACAATGACGGTCATTTCTTTGGCTGAGTCGAGCCAATGCCAAGGGTTTGAATGAGGGGACGATGCGTAAAAAGGCGAATCTCTTTTGGCCGCATGAAAGGTCGCACGATGATGTGCCAGACGGCGAAAGCGCCTAGCCAGTAAAACCCGACAATGAAGACAACGAATGATCCCCAATCCGGATGGCTCCACAACGGAATCACGATTCCAGCGATAAGGCACACGGCCAAGCGTAACCGTTCGTACCATTTAGGAAATTTCGGCAGCAAAAGTTCATTACAGTGAGGACAACGAAGCGGTGCAGACTGGACTTCTTCAGCGCTGAGAGCAGCGTCGCAGTTGGGGCAGCGGCGATAGCCCGGTGGCAGTGGTTTCAAGTTCGTACACTTCTATGGGCGCAACAGGTCCTTTAGATTCTAGGCTCATTTCCCCGGCAACGCGTCAAATCAAGTGCAATCCGGATGTTTCAACAACCATCTGGTAAGCTGATTCTGCCGTGATACACCAGCGCGGAGATGTACGCGCCAATGGAGTAGCTCACGGCTCGAATGAGCGGAATCGTGAACCCGAAAAAAGTCCTCACGTCAGGCCCACTCAGAACACTTCCAGAGCTAAAGCCAGAGAATCGTCCCCACACATTCGCGCTACCTTCGATGGTCAAGTAGCCGAAGACAAACCAGATTGCAGTCAAAACCCAAACCCATTTTGCGGCAGCACTCCGCCAAGTGCGCCACATGAAGAAGCCGAGAAAAGCCGCGCACACGACGCTTAGGATGATTTCCTTCCACACGATTGCGGAGACCGTATGAGTTGGAATCACCCTTCGCACTCCGGTGTCTAGGATGGCCGTTCCGACCACGGCGACAAGCAAGTTGATTAGCAGAGCGCCGCAGAATTTCAGATTGCGAAGCATCGTCGGATTCTATCTCAGTCGGCTGGTCACGTGACGCTATCAGGCGTTAACACTCAAATTTCAACGTGTTTCGATTCAGTTCACATCTGTGCGTTTGTTCCGGTGCGTCTCTCACAACTGCCTTGCTCCCGCGCTCGCACGCGCGCACGCACGAGCCCCACGCGCGGGCGGGCCCACTGACCTCGACTGAACCCGCAGGGGTCGGTCGAGGCCGCTGTGTTACGGGGTGTAGGAATTTTCCCGCCCCGTATATCTCCCCCCCCGGGGTTTGACGCTTATCTTCGTTCCTCTTTACACTCAAAGTGACGCGGTGTGAATCGAGGGCTGGGAGCGAATCCGGTCAGGCCCCGCTGCGGCGTGAGAGGATATTGTGAGTCCTACCGAAACTACCGACGCGAAAACCAAAGACGGCGTCAAACGCGAAATTTCCATTGAGATTCCGGCGGATGAGGTCAAGCGCGAAACCGAAACCCTGGTGCAGAAATACCAGAAGATGGCGCGGCTGCCGGGCTTCCGCCGCGGACATGTGCCGGCGACGATTATCCGCCAGCGCTTTGCCGAAGACCTGAAAAGCGATGTGGTCGAGGCGCTCGTCCCGCGCTACTTCCGCAAAGAAGCCGACAAGCTGGGCATGATCCCGGTGTCGCAGCCCCGGGTCACCGACCTGCACATCCATGAAGGCGAACCGCTGCGCTTCAAAGCCAGCTTCGAAGTCCTGCCCGAGATTCACGTGGAAGGCTACAAGGAGTTGCGCGCCGATAAGCCCGAAATCGCAGTAAGCGATCAGGATGTGGAAGACGCGTTGAACCATCTCCGCGAGCAGAAGGCGACCTTTACCGGCATCGAAGGCAGCACGCTGAACGATGGCGATTTCGCCGAAGCTTCGATGGATGGGCGCCCCCAGAATCCGGAAGATAAAGAAGCCAAGCCGGTCCACATGGATGACGTGCTGATCGAGATCGGCGGCAAAAACACAGTGCCGGAATTTACCGAGAACCTGCGCGGAGCCGGCGCGGGCGAAGAACGCGCGTTTGAAGTGAAGTATCCCGAGGATGCGCCCGATAAACGCCTGGCGGGCAAGACCTTTCTGTATACCGTGAAGATTCACGCCATCAAGCAGAAGAACCTTCCCGAACTGAATGACGCGTTCGCCAAGGAGTTGGGAGAATTCACCAGCATCGAGCAGGTGCGCAAGCAGATTCGCGAGAACATGGAAGCGGAAAAGCGGCACACGGCCGAGCGCGAAGCCAAAGACAAGCTGGTTTCCGAACTGGTGCGGCGCAATGAATTCGAGGTTCCGGAGTCGCTGGTCGAGCGCCAGATCGATATTCGGCTGGAACGCGGATTACGGGCCCTCGCGGCACAGGGAATGAAAGTGGAAGACATGAAAAAGATGGATCTTCCCCGTCTCCGCGCCGGGCAGAGGGATCAGGCCGTGCAGGATGTGAAGTCGTCGTTGTTGCTGGAACGCATCGCCGACGAGGAAAAGATTCACGTCAGCGACGAAGAGGTAAATCGTGAGCTCGAGGCGCTCGCAAGGCAAACGAAACAAACGCCTGAGGCGGTTCGGGCTCGTTTGACAGAGGATGGGGGGCTGGATAGAATCCGGAATAGAATCCGCAGCGAAAAGACCCTCGATTTTCTGTATCACCAGTCCGCGTGACCGCGGCTTTCGATCCTCCCCGAACGCCAGAAAACGCTGTCAGGGACGGAGTGTGGCAGGTAAACGTGAAAAACAACAATGAGGAACGATTGATGCTAGTACCCATGGTCATCGAGCAGACCGGACGGGGCGAGCGCGCCTACGACATCTACTCCCGCCTGCTTCGCGACAACATTATTTTCATCGGCACCCCGATCGACGACAACATTGCCAACCTTGTGATCGCGCAGATGCTGTTTCTGGCGCAGGAAGACCCGGAGAAAGACATTCAGCTTTACATCAACTCTCCCGGGGGCTCCATCACTGCCGGTATGGCCATCTACGACACCATGCAGTATGTAAAGAACGATGTCATGACCCTGTGCGTGGGCCAGGCAGCCTCGATGGCGGCGTTACTTTTGGCATCGGGCGAGCCCAAAAAGAGATTGGCACTGCCGAATTCGAGGATATTAATACATCAGCCCTCGATGGGTGGCCTGTCCGGTCAGGCGACTGACATTGATATCCACGCCCGCGAAATCCTGCGTATGCGTGAGATTACAAATCAGTTGCTTTCCAAGCACAGCGGCCAGAAGCTCGATAAGGTCGAAAAGGACGTGGAGCGCGACTTCATTATGAACGCGCAGCAGGCTAAGGAATACGGAATCATCGACGATATCATCTACAAGACCGTGAAGGCTGTATGATCGGTCAGCGCGTGTAGGGAGGACGGCTAGGACCTCCGGACGCGGGGCATACACCAAGGAGTAAAACTGAGTGAAAAACAGGTCCGGGACGGAAGAGATTCTCCGCTGCTCGTTTTGCCATAAGTCACAGGACGCCGTCGCCAAGCTCATTTCTTCCCCTAGCGATTATCCGCGCGCCTATATCTGCGACGAGTGCGTGGCCGTCTGTAACTCCATTCTGGAAGACGACCGCACCGCGACTCCGCCCAGCAGCACCCCCAACCAACTGCCCAAGCCGCAGGAAGTAAAGGCCTTCCTCGACGAGTTCGTCATCGGCCAGGAGCAGACCAAGAAGAAGCTGGCGGTTGCCGTATACAACCACTACAAACGCATTTACATGAATCGCCAGAAAGGCACCGACGGGGTCGAACTGACCAAGTCGAACATCATGCTGATCGGCCCGACTGGAACCGGCAAGACACTGCTGGCGCAGACATTAGCCCGCATGCTCGACGTTCCGTTTGCCATCGTCGATGCCACCACGCTGACCGAAGCGGGATACGTCGGCGAAGACGTCGAAAACATCATTTTGAAGCTGTTGCAGGCCGCCGACGGCGATGTCAGCCGCACGCAGACGGGGATCATCTATATCGACGAAGTCGATAAGATCGGCCGCAAGGATGAGAATCCGTCGATCACCCGCGATGTTTCGGGCGAGGGCGTGCAGCAGGCGCTGCTCAAGATTCTGGAAGGCACCATCGCCAACGTTCCGCCACAGGGCGGACGCAAGCATCCGCACCAGGAATTCACCCCGGTCGACACGACGAACATCCTGTTTATTTGCGGTGGCGCGTTCGTGGGACTGGACAAGATCATTGCCCGGCGTATCGGCAAGCGGTCGCTTGGGTTCCGCGGGACTGACGAGGCCGAGCGCGAGGATGCAGCGGCGCGCAAGCGCAACTTCGAACTGCTCAGCGAAGTGCAGCCCGAGGATTTGATCAAGTTTGGATTGATCCCGGAATTCGTCGGACGGTTGCCGGTGGTCGGCATGCTGGAAGATCTGGACGAATTCGCCCTGATCGAAATTCTTACTCGCCCGAAAAACGCGATTATCAAGCAGTATCAGCGTTTATTTGAGTTTGAGAATGTGCGTTTGAAGTTCAATGATGAGGCGTTGCGAGCCATCGCACGCCAGGCCATGGCGCGCAAGGTAGGGGCGCGTGGCCTGCGTATGATCCTGGAAGAACTGATGCTGGACCTGATGTTTAACCTCCCGAGCCAGAAGAAGTTAAAAGAATTTGAAGTGACCCGGGAGATGGTGGAGAAGCGGACCGCTTCGTTCGCTATGATTGAGAAGCAGGCGAGCTAGAGAACGCGGTAAAATCAGTAGAGGTCCTTGCTGCTTCTGCCGACGGCAAGGTCACGTGGCGCAAGTCAGCATAGACGCCGGTAGCAGGTCCGCCGGCAGCCCAGGGAGAATCAGTGACCACACCATCCAAGGAAAAATTCGAAACCAAAAAGCTACCCATGATGCCCATTCGGGACGTGGTCATCTTCCCTTTCATGATGACCCCGTTCGTGGTGGGGCGCGAATCGAGCGTGCACGCGCTTGAGGAAGCACTGGCGGCAGACAAGAAAATTTTCCTGGCGACGCAGCACGACGCCTCCATCGACGAACCCAAGGCCCACGAAATCTATCAGGTTGGGACCATCGTCAATATCGTGCAGAGCCTCAAGCTCCCCGACGGAAATATTAAAGTTCTGGTTGAAGGTGTAGAGCGAGGGAAAATTCTGCAGGTCACCGATACCGACGGCTTTATGCAGGCGTCGGTGCGCGTGGCACGCTACTCGATCGAAAACAATCCGCAGGTCGAAGCCGGCATGCAGCGCGTGACTTCCCTGTTCGAGCAGTACGTGAAGCTCTGCCAGGCGCTGAATTACGAGACCATGATCTCGGCCGTGAGGATGGAAGATCCGGCGAAGCTGACTGATGTGATCTCGGCGAACCTGCAGTTGTCGATTGAAGAAAAGCAGGAACTTCTGGAGATTTTCGATCCCGCCGAGCGGCTGACCCGCATTGCCGACGTGCTCGATATCGAAATCGAGAAACTCAACGTGGACCGCACCATCCAGTCGCGCGTGAAGCGCCAGATGGAAAAAGCGCAGAAAGAGTATTACTTAAACGAAAAGATTAAAGCGATCCAGAAAGAACTGGGGCGCGGCGAGAAGAGCGAATTCGACGAACTAAAAAAGAAAATCGAAGCCGCCGGCATGACCAAGGAAGTCAAAGACAAGGCGCTGCAGGAACTCAAAAAGCTGGAAGCCATGCCGCCGATGTCGGCTGAGTCGACCGTGTCGCGCAACTATCTGGATTGGCTGCTGGCGGTTCCGTGGAAGAAGCGGTCGAAGGAAATCCGCAACATCTCGCGCGCGGAAAAAGTTCTGAACGAAGATCATTACGGACTGGAAAAGATCAAGGAACGAATTCTTGAATTCCTGGCCGTGCGGCAACTGGTCAAGAACCCGAAGGGATCGATTCTGTGCTTCGTCGGGCCCCCGGGCGTGGGCAAGACTTCGCTGGGAATGTCGATTGCCAAGGCCACCGGACGCAAGTTCGTCCGTATGTCTCTGGGCGGCGTGCGCGATGAAGCGGAAATTCGCGGCCACCGGCGTACCTACATTGGCGCGCTCCCGGGCCAGATCATCCAGATGATGAAGAAGGCGGGCACCAAGAACCCGGTCTTCATGCTGGATGAAGTGGACAAGATGTCGATGGACTTCCGCGGCGATCCGTCGGCGGCGCTGCTGGAAGTGCTGGATCCGGAGCAGAATTTCATGTTCGTCGACCACTACCTCGACGTGGAATATGACCTGTCGCAGGTGTTTTTCGTGGCCACGGCGAACGTGATGCACACCATCCCTCCCGCGCTGCAAGACCGTATGGAAGTACTGCGGCTGCACGGCTATACCGAGCAGGAGAAAATGGAAATTGCCAAGCAGTTCCTGGTGAAAAAACAGATGGAAGCTGCCGGGCTGCTGGAGAAAAACGTCAAGTTCACCGACGACGCCATCATTGCGCTCATTCGCTCCTATACGCGGGAAGCGGGCGTGCGCAACCTGGAGCGCGAAATTGGCAATGTCTGCCGCAAGATCGCCCGCAAGGTGGTCAAAGAGGGTGAAGGATACACGATCACCGTCACGGGAGAGAATGTCGGCGACTTCCTCGGCGTAATCAAGTTCCGCGACACGCTGGCGCACGAAAAGAGCGAAGTGGGCTTGGTCACCGGGCTGGCTTGGACCGAAGTCGGCGGCTCAATTCTGAGCACCGAGGCCACGGTAGTGGACGGCAAAGGCAAGCTGACCTTGACCGGCAAACTCGGTGATGTGATGCAGGAATCGGCCCAGGCCGCGATGTCGTACATCCGGTCACGCGCGCATCGGCTCGGCTTAAATCGCGATTTCTACCGCAACCTCGATTTGCATGTGCACGTTCCTGAAGGCGCCATTCCCAAAGACGGGCCGTCGGCGGGAATCACGATTGCGACCGCGATCGCCAGCGCGTTGAGCAAGATTCCTGTCCGCCGCGACATCGCCATGACCGGCGAGATCACATTGCGCGGCAAAGTGCTCCCCATTGGCGGACTGAAAGAAAAACTGCTGGCGGCGCACCGTGCCGGAGTCTTCGAGGCGATTCTGCCCAAAGACAACGAGAAGGATCTCGCGGAAGTTCCGGAGAACCTGCGGAACGCGATGAAGCTGCATTTTGTCGATACGATGGACCAGGTGCTGCAGATTGCGCTGGAAGCTCCACTGCCCTCAATCAGCGAGGACGGGGTCAATCCGACGATCGCTCCGCCGCCGTTGAGCAACGCGGGTGAAGCTCCGACGGCGCACCAGTAGTGCCAGTTGTGCCGTCCCCCTGCGGGACTCGTTCCAACATTCCTCTCTTCCCAGGGCTTGCTCCCTGGGCTAGCGAATTCCGCCCCTGCGGGACTTCGCCCGTCCAAAGAGATCCATCCAGCTTTCGGCTTGAAACTCGAAACCGGAAGCTGGAAACTAATCAGTATGGTGATCCCGGTTCGCGGCACAATGGCGCTGGTAGTGGCTGCGATCATCGTCGCGGCGACGCTGATCTGGCTTCCGGCCTATCGACTCTTTCTCGGGATCAGCTTCGGCGTGGGAATCGTGGTTGCTCTGGGACTGTATCTCTGGCACCGCTTCCGTCCCATTCGCGAGCAAGATGTTGAGAACAAGCGACCGCTGGGCCTGCAGTGAAGGAATCGCCGC
>DAIDGW010000219.1 GCA_027452245.1 Acidobacteriaceae bacterium | reverse complement strand
CAGCGGTGAGCAAATCGCTGCAAGGAGTCTGCATGATAATGAAGCACACAGTGAAACCTGCGAACCCGGCGTCCTCGCAAGCGACTGATATTAAAGGTAAATTGGTGGGCCGTGTAGGGATCGAACCTACGACCAAGAGATGTAAGAGTCGGACGGGGTACTCCCCAGCCCTCCCAGCCGCTCGGGCAGACTCCTCGCAACTCTTTGCCTTTTTGCTTTTAATATGAGGCAGGCTGCGTACCGGTGAGTGGGCCGGAGTAGGCCGGTGCACCGAATTTGCACTGAGCGGCTACGTCGGCTTCATGCATCAGGCTCTCGGTGCAATTCCGTGCAACATGATCGAGGAGCGCTCATCGTTTCTTCTGCGGGACGAGATCGGGCCGCTTGGACTTGCGCCAGGTCGCCACGTCCTCGATCAGCCGTTCCGCCTCAGCAATGCAGTGCTGGGCGGTCGTTTCGTCGACGTCATCGCCCGTGTAGTCCGCTACGTTCCGTTGCCGCCGCAGGGTGTCCAGCACGATGATTCGCTTGGCTTCGAGACCAACGGTGAGCGACAGCGTCTGGATGACGGTCATGTGGTGGCCTGGTCGGTTCGTATCGGGCCGGTAACCGTGCATCATCAGTGCGGCCAGGGCACTTTGCATGATTGCCTTGTAGGCGGCGTCGAAGCGCGTTTCAGGACTGATGCTCGTAACGCGCGCATCACGCAGATTCCGGCGCGCTGCAATCAAGAGCCGCTCGATTTCCGCGGCCTCGGGAGCGTGAGGCTTAAGCTGCCCGATCTTCAGTAAGTTTTCCAAGCTCATTCGCATCTCCAATGACGAAGATCTTCGGCTCCTTCAGCACGCGCGAAATGAAGCGGTCACGTCCGCGCTGCCTTTCTCGAAAGACATCCTTGGACATGATGACCGGGTTGACCTCGCGGCCGAGGCGTTCGCGCGCAACATGACAGGCTTCCACGACATTCTCAAAAGACACCGAGCCGACGACCAGCAAATCGATGTCGCTCGTCGGCTTTTCCTTGCCCTGCGCAACCGATCCGAATACGAAGGCGAGAGCGACCACATCGGCAACGGGGCCAAGCGACTCGCGCAGCACATCCGCAAGCCCCGCTGTCTTCCGGAAGATCCCTGCGAGCTCCTGGTAGATCGCACAATCGCGGGATGCCTGATAGCGGACTTGATTCCCGGATGCTGTGCGAACCAGGAGTCCGGCTACGCTGAGCGCCTTGAGCTCGCGATGAAGCGGCCCCGCGGGCACCCCGGTCAACCGCCCTATCTCACGCACGTAGAAGCTTTCGTCAGGCCTGAGCAGCAGCAGCGAGAGCACCTGGCGGCGGTATGCGCCAAACAGCAGCTCAACGGGTCGGACGGGCGTTGTTCTCATATTGGGAACGATCGTACCACAATTGAGAACGGACGCCAAAACGGCTCGAAATCCCCTCCCTGGCAGCAGCGGGATCGCGGCTTAGTTTGCCGCTCGCTGGAACTGCCGACTCCTCAGCACGGCGGTGCCTTATGCTCGACGACAAGATGCGAGTAGCGCTTCACCATGGCGAGCGTCTTGTGTCCCAGCACGTCGGCGATCTCGAGCAGCGATGCGCCCTGCGCCGCGAGCATCGAAGCCGTGGTATGACGCAAGTCGTGGAAGCGAAAGTCTCTGATCCCCGCCGTTTCGAGCGCGGCGTACCAGTGCGCATCGAAATGCTCGTAAGGCAAGTCGAGTTGCGGCTTGCCGGTCTTGGGGTCGAGGACCACAGTCGGTGAGGGAAACAGGTACTCGCTACGCGCCGAGTTCTGAAGTTTGAGCTGGCGCAGCGCTTCCAGCGCCTTGCCTGCAAGCGGTAGCGTCCGCTGCTCACCGTTCTTGGTGTCGCGTAGCGTCACGCGGCCGACCTTCAGGTCCATATCGGCCCATCGGAGCGATAGGAGCTCGCCGCGACGCGCACCGGTTGTGATCGCGAGCAGAATCAGGGCGTAAAGCGGCGGCCACTCGGAACTGGCGCAGGCATCCAGCAGCTCTGCCCGCTCCTCATCCGACAGGAACCGCGTCCGGCCCCTCGCCTCCTTCTTGCGGCGGATGTCGCCGACCGGGTTGCGGTCAATCAGCCGGCGCTCTTTGACCGCGAAGGAGAACAGGTGCAAGAGCGTCGCGATGTAGCGGTTGACGGTCGCGCCGCTGCGCCGGTATTCCTTGGGCGCGATGATCTCGCCCGTCTCCTTGTCCTTCCGTGGCTTGCCGCGCGTGAAGGTTTCGGTCGCGCACGCGTCCCGGGCTTTCGAGATCG
>DAIDGW010000218.1 GCA_027452245.1 Acidobacteriaceae bacterium | reverse complement strand
GGCGCCTATTCGATCGCGTTCGCCCGCGCCGATGCCAACGTGCGCTGCGAGATTGTTGATTTGGCCGAAGTTGTGCCGCTCACCGCCGAGTACATCCGCAACGCCGGGGTTCAATCGCAAGTGACTGTGCGGGCCGGCGATATGCTGCGCGACGATTTTGGAGCGGGCTTCGATCTGGTCCTGCTGAACGCCATCTGCCACATGTTTTCCGAAGAACAGAACAAACAACTGTTCCGGCGCGCGCGTCAGGCGCTGGCTCCGGGCGGAAGGCTAGTCGTGCAGGATTTCATTCTGAATCCCGACAAGGCCGGACCGCAGCACGCCGCGCTTTTCTCCTTGAACATGCTGGTTGGCACCGAAGGCGGAGCCGCTTACAGCGAGCAAGAATTCACGTCATGGATGAACGCTGCGGGATTTTCGGACCTGCGCCGCGTCGACCTTCCCGGGCCAAGCGACCTGATCGTCGGCGTGACAGGATAGCCGCGCTATTCCAGCACGTCGGCGATCACCTTCAGCAAAGTGTTCTGGGTGAAGGGCTTTTCCAGCAACACCACGCCGGGTTGAAGAGGATCTCTGCGGGAGATCAGCTCTCCGGTATAGCCCGACATGTAAACGATTTTGATTGCCGGATGCAAGCGGCTCATCTGATTGCCGAGTTCCGGGCCGCTCATACCGCGCATAACCACATCTGAGAGCATGAGATCGATTTCGCCTTTGTAGTTCTCGACCACATCCAGCGCGGTTTTTCCATCGGGCGCTTCCACAACCTTGTACCCCTGTTCCTCGAGCATGCGGCGGGTCAGCGAGCGCATGATGTTATCGTCTTCGACCAGCAGAATCGTGGCTCCGCGATGGCTTGCGGCCACGGGTTCAGTTGCGGGTTGGGCGGTAATGCCCAGCTTTTCTTCGGCGCACGGGAAGTAGATTTTGAAGGTGGTTCCCCGCCCCGGCTCGCTGTAAACCCAGACGTATCCGCCACTTTGCCGCACGATGCCATAAACCGTCGCCAACCCCAGTCCCGTGCCCTTACCGGCTTCCTTGGTCGTGAAGAAGGGCTCGAAGATATGCGAGACAGTCTCTTCGTCCATGCCGGTGCCGGTGTCGCTGACGGCGATGAGGACATATTTGCCGGCCAGAACCTGCGGATGCTGCCGCACAAACGGCGCGTCGAATTCCACCGTGTTCGTTTCCAGGATGAACTTGCCGCCGTGCGGCATGGCATCGCGAGAATTGACCGCCAGGTTGAACAGGACATGATCGAATTCAACCGGATCGGCTTCGATGATGGCGGCTTGCGTGCGCCGGTTGAGCGCGATTTCCACGTCGTCTCCCATGAGCGGAGTCAGCAGCCGGTTCACTTCGTCAAGCCGCGCATTCACATCGAATACCGAAGTCTGGATCGTATGCTTACGGCTGAACGTCAGGAGCTGACGGGTGAGGGTGGCTCCGCGTTGCGCCGCAGTTTGCACGTTCTCGAGCAGTTCGCGCGACGCCTCGGGTATTCGATTGCGCAACAAGTCGGTACACGCGGTGATGATGCTCAAGACATTGTTGAAATCGTGCGCCACGCCTCCGGCGAGGCGCCCCACGGCTTCCATCTTTTGCGCCTGCCGCAGCTGCGACTCGGCTCGCCTCTGGTCGGTGATGTCGCGCGCGATCACCGACGCTCCCAGAATTTCCCCGGAACTTTTTCGAATGGGCGAAACGGAGATGGAAACATGCAAGCGCCGTCCATTCCTGGTTTTACGCATGGTCTCGAAGTGTTCGACGCTCTCCCCGCGGCGAATCTTGCGCAGAATTTCCGGCATCTCATTCGGACGATCGCCGGGAGCGATCAAGTCGATGGGGCTTCCGATGGCTTCCTTGGCGGTGTATCCGTAAATGCGCTCGGCCCCTTTGTTCCAGCTGGTGATCATACCGTCGAGATCCTTGCCGATGATGGCGTCGTCGGAGGAGTCGACGATCAGGCTGAGGCGGGCGCGGCTCTCCCAAAGTTCGCGGTCTGAGCGTTGCTGCAGTTCCTCGTGTGCGTTGCGCAGTTCCGATTCAATGCGCTTGCGATCAGTGACATCGCGGATGGCGCTCAGCACGACCAGGCCCTGCTCGGTTTTTATTGGACTGAGGCTGATCTCTACGGGAAATTCGGAGGCATTCTTCTTGCGTCCGAATAACTCGAGTCCCGCACCCATGCGGCGCACCTTGGGCTGTGCGGCGAAACTGGCACGGTGAGCGTGATGCCGGTCGCGGTGACGCTCGGGCACCAGCATCTCGATCCCTTTGCCGACCAGTTCCTTGCGGCTGTATCCGAATAATTCCAGCGTCTGCGGATTGACCTCGAGGATTTTCCCCTGTTCATCGACCGCGACAGTTGCGTCCGGAATGATTTCCAGAAACTCAGGCGCGAGCAGCGCCGCAAACGAAACCTTCTGCGGACACACCTTCGGCTTGGCCTTTTTGGCTCTCGATACAGACTTCCCCATAAAACCCCGCGTGCCCAACACTATATCGTGAGGTAAAGGAGTTGGGAATATGCCGGCCTGCTCGCGATGAGTCGAGACTGACCCATCGTTCCCGAATTGGAAATCGAGGTTATGGCCGAATGACAATTTTCGGGCAACGCACGCGTTCGGGGAGAGGCACCTTCGTGACGGGTAAAGCGAGGGTTCCTGATGAGCCGAAAACCAAGCGGGGCGAGGCAAAGGGAGGCAATGTACAGTCATAGACGTACGTACATGGAGAATCTGCCGTCTTTATCGAGTTGGGAGCGTCTCCTGAAATGCCCTTTGCGGAGCCTACGATGCCATTAGAGCGGCCGCCTCCAGCCCTAACTAACGGGAGTCGCCCACAGGCCGAAAACCGCTCTACGGGGCAGGAAACCGGCCTAGCGTTGATTGTTTACGCTGTAGAACTAACAATCCTGTATGTACATACCAGATCAGATCTGCCGACACCCGGAAACAGCGCACCCTTCCCTATTTCCGGGGCGGGGGTGGAACATCCACACTTTTTCCACAGTTCGCATGTGACGGATAACCTTGCCTGTGGAAATCTTTCGCGGGCATCCTCAAAGAGGAGCCAGCAACTTCTTTGTTTCTGGATTTGTCACGAGCTTGCCGGATGTAGCGGTTACACGCGAGATCTTTCGCTCCGACTGGAAGGTACGGCTTTGCTCAAGATGACGCCCAGAATTGTGGTGGCTGGGGTGGCGGGCATCGGCCATCCCGGTTCCGTCTGCGGCTTCAGAAGCAGGCATTTACACGGTTCTCCCGAGTTTCCGGTTGTGCCCACGATCGTACGATAAGGCCCGGAGGATGAATGCTGATGAGAATCGCACAACGGGTTTTGCTGACGATCATGCTGGGGGTCGCGATGTCGCTGGTCGGGATGGCGCAGGACAGCAGCGCCAAGCAGGACATGCACAGCGCCGGACAGGATATGAAGTCCGCGGGACACGATACGGCGAACGCAGCCAAACACACCGGCCGGGCCACCAAGAAGACGGCGAAAAAGAGCGGACGGGCGGTGAAGCGGACCAGCAAGAAAGCCACGAACAAGGCGGCCAGAAAAACCCGGCAGACTTCGCGGAAGGTTGAGAACAATACGCAGCCGCAATAGGGGAAATGAAATGGCCCCGGCATCCGGGGCCGCATTTTTTGAGACCAATCCGGGTTAAACGTTTTCCAGCATGCGGCGGGCGTCGGCCTCGTCGATTCCAGCCATTTTCCAGAAAAACCAGCCGGCGGGCGGTCCCGCGATCTTGCCCATGGCGATGAGGCAATCGGCGGGTGGCTTTTGCAGGCCGCGCTCCCAGCGGGAAATCACCATGGAGGAGCACTTGAGATGGTTGCCGAATTCGGACTGATTCAGGCCGAGCTTCAAGCGAAGGGCCTTAATCTGCCGCGCCCACTTGGGCAGGGGCGACGCGACAAACTGTAGGGGACGAGCCATGTGTCCCCGTAGCATAACAAATTGACTCTTCCGTGGAAACAGACGGGTACTCCCCGGTGTAAACCTGGGAAATCCACAGGCCACCGCTGAGGCAATGAATTGGTCTTTCGCGCCCCGCCTTCCCCACAGAACCCGTGACGGGATTTCGAACATGCACGGCGGCTCGAAGCCGCAATTTACCGCGTCCGCTAAATGCGCTGAGAGGAAGTTTACCATTTCCGCTAATCATGTCAACAGGCGGAATGCCGGAGCAGTGCGGGAGTTCAGAAGGAAACGATATCCAAACGTATACCCCCCCCGTCTCGGTAAAAGCGCGGAGGCAACGATGGAGCAACCCGAGGGTCAGGCGCGGAGAACCGGCTTGGTTACGGGTTCAGCAGTTGGCCAGGACCGGCGAAGAAGCAAGAACTCCCGCGGCCAGTTCGAGGTCGTGCAGGTCTTCGCGGCTGAAATCGGGCGCGAAGCGAGGGTCGGCGCCCTTGCGCGAAATCTGAATCACTCCGATCACCTTGGCGTCGCGGTCGATGATGGGAACGGACATCAATTTCTGAATGGGAACCGGAACGGCCGCTTCTGTCCCGTTAGCTTCCGCACGAATGGTCTCGAAGATACTGGCGTGCTTGACCTTGGCGAAATTATTAAAGATCTCGCCTTTCTTGCTTAAAGCCGTGTGCGCGGCAACCGCTTTGCTGGAAATTGGAATGGCACCGGTCGTGCGGAGATGTTCGGGGAAGAGGAAGCGCAACATGCCGGCTTCAAGGCGTAACAGGGCGACTTCGGTGTACTGCACCCGGAAAACCTTGGCCAGCACCATGCAAACATCCATGGGGGTGACACCCTGGCCCAGAACCGAACCCAGAGGAAGCAAATTCTCGGGCAGCACGATCTCTTCAGTCGACACGTGGTCTTCGTTATGACTCATATAAGGCGGCTCGCCCACAATTTGAGTATCAGGGAGCACATTGACTCTATCGCACTTTCCGCACCACGCGGTACTTCCCAAAGTAACCAGTGCTGACCGAGGAAGTCCTTTAGTTTCAATACGGGACTAATCCTTCCAGCAGGTGTGTTCCCAAGTGGAAAAGGACGAAAGCGGTCAGAAATCCGCATTGGATGACACAAATTGTCACTGTTTGGGGGCTGCGCTCTTCCCTTCCCGCCCGGCAACTCATTACACTGCCAGCGTATGACCATACCGGCACAACCCAACGTCAAGCTGACCAATTCCTCCGACTACCGCGAGAACTATGCCAACAGCGTGCAGATGCGGGTAAACATCTGGGACTTCTTTCTGGTGTTTGGAACATTGCAGGCGCAGACCGAGACCCAGGTGGAGATCAAGAATTTTCAGGGTGTCTATCTCAGCCCACAACAGGCGAAGGCGCTGCTTGGACTCTTACAGCAGAACGTCACCAGCTATGAGGCGGCATTTGGAGAGATCAAACTCGATCCCCGCATGAACCCGCACGGCCCAGTGCACTAAGGGACATCGCAATAGCTGCTCACTTCTGGCAAAACCGGCCAGAAGTGGGCACGCCACTTTCAGGATCTCATGCAGGTTTCCACGTCTCGGCAGGATGTGACAGATACGACGTCAGGGCAGCGGACTCGATCCATTCTGCTGCGCGGGCCGGTCATTTTCGCCGCGACTTTCATCTGCATTTTTCTGCTGCATGCGCGGCTGCTGTCGTTGCCATATTTCTGGGACGAAGCGGGATATTACGTGCCCGCGGCGCGAGATCTGCTACTGACCGGGAGCCTGATCCCGCACACCACAATTTCGAATGCGCATCCTCCGCTGGTGATGGCGTGGCTGGCGGCGTGGTGGAAGGGGATCGGGTACGCGCCGATGGTCACCAGAACTGCGATGCTGGTGGTTGCGGCATTTTCCTTGCTGGGAGTTTTTCGGCTGGCACGGCGAGTCGCGAACCTGCGGGTGGCGATGGCGGCGACGGTGTGCACGGCGCTCTATCCGGTGTTTTTTGCGCAGAGTTCGCTGGCGCAGGTGGACCTGGCGGCGGCCGGGCTCACTTTCTGGGGACTCACAGCGTATCTGGAAGACAGACCTGTGTGGGTAGCCGTCTGGTTTTCGCTGGCGGCGCTGGCGAAGGAGACGGCGATTCTGACTCCAGCGGCATTGGCGACGTTTGAAGTCGTTCCGTTCTTTCTGCCTCGCCTGCGATCAGCGTTTGTTGCCGGGGACGAGACGAAAGAGGCGGGAGCTTCAACCACGAGATTTTGTGCCGGGCGAGCAGTGGCGCTGGTTGTTCCGGTGATCCCGCTGGTGGCATGGTATGCGTATCACTACAGCCGGACGGGATACGTGTTCGGCAATCCTGAATTCTTCCGCTACAACGTGGCGGCCACATTGAATGTGCCCCGGTTCTTTCTCGCGTTCTGGATGCGAATCTGGCAGGTGTTTGGGTATCTGGATTTATGGATTCTGACGGGGGGAATGTTGGCTGCGATGCTGCTGCCGCCAGTTGTCGAGGGAGGCAGGGCGCGGCCGCGGATCAGCGTCCCCGTGCAGGTCGCGTTTGCATTTGTGATCGCCGCGTATGTGATCGTCATGGCCGCGGTGGGGGGAGCGGTGCTGGCGCGTTACATGCTACCAGCAACGCCGCTGGTGATCATTCTGGCGGTTTCGACTTTATGGAGGCGGCTGAAAGCATGGCCGATTGCGATTGGCATTGTGGGGCTCGGTTTCGTGCTGGGTTGGTTCTGGAATCCGCCGTACGGATTCGCGCCCGAGGACAACCTGGCGTACGCCGATTATGTCCGGATGCATCAGGAGGCGGAGCGTTTCCTGGAAACGCATTACGCTACAGCGCGCGTGCTGACGGCGTGGCCGGCGTCGGATGAACTGACTCGCCCGTGGCTGGGATATACGACGCGACCGGTGCAGATTGTGCGCGTGGAAGATTTCTCCGTCGAGGAAGTGCTGTCAGCGGCGGAATACGGTTCGAATTTCGAGGCGGCGCTGGTGTTCTCGACGAAGTACGAGCCTGCGCACGCGCTGCTGGGGCATTGGCGAGCATGGGAAAAACTCAAGACTCGCTTCTTCAATTTTCATCGCGATCTTCCGCCGGGAGCCATCGCCCATATTTTGGGAGGAAGAATCGTGTTCGCAACCGCTTCGCAGGGGCAGTGGGTTGCCATCATCGAAAGGGGCAAGGGCCAGGAGTTGGAAGATGCGCGGTTACGATGAAGGCTTCCGGGCTCGTACCCGTCGCTGGCAGCTCAGATCGGCACTGAGTCCGGTCTGTTTCCCGGACAGGAAGACAAGGGTGGAGCAAGCGACGTTGGGTAGTTCCAAGAATGCAACACAATTGGGCCGCCAACGCTGGCATTCACCGCCTGAAACGAGATATCGTATTGGGCACTGTTTCCATTTTGAATATTGCGTCTGTTCATCGAGTTATGCATTTCAGACTTTCTAGGTGGCGGAGATCTGCGCTCGCAACTTGCCTCGTGCTGGTCTCGCTGACGCTGAGCGCGTTCAGCGAGATGACGTCTTCGGGATGTGCGGTGCCCATGGCTTGTCCGCCCACTGGCGTTGGCAGAGCCGGTGCCGACATCCCGGCCACAGCAACAGTCAACAATTTAGCGTCTCAGAAGGTTCCTTCTTCCGCAGCGTTCCCGGACGATCCCGCCACGGCGAAAAGTTCACGGATGAGTTCGTCGAAAGACGACCCGCGTGATGGATTTCTGAACGTACCGCCGGTCCAGCAGAACGACATGAAATTCCACTGGGGGCGGGCGTTGCTGGAATCTTTCATGTTTCTGACGATCGAGCAGGCCTACGTGGTGCATAGCGATTACCGGTGGGTGGTATCCGAGAATGGAGTGCCGTTCAACCATTACTGGCGGGACTACATGCAATCGCTGCACACCTGGGCGAGTTCGGGCTGGAGAGACGGCGATCCGAACTGGTTCGGTTATGTCGGCCATCCGATTCAAGGGGCGATGACCAGCTTCATTCAGATTCAGAATGACCCTCGGGGCGAGAAGTTGGAGTTTGGCGACCCGGGCTACTGGCACAGCCGTTTGCGAGCGACCATCTTTAATGCGGTATACAGCACGCAGTGGAACCTAGGACCACTGAGCGAAGTGACGGTGGAGAAGTACGGGACGAAGGATCGTCCACCGTGGAATCAGAATGGAAGCTGGCCGTGTGATGCGAAAAACTGCTTCACTGGAGTCGGGCAGATCGATATTGTGATGACTCCGGTAGGAGGATTTGTGTGGCTGGTCGGCGGCGACATCATGGACAAAGAGATTTCCGAGCGACTGGAGGGAGTGGTTCGAAATCACGTCCTGATCGATGTTGTGCGCTGCTCGCTGAACCCGATTCGGGGCGGAGCCAACATCCTGCATGGCAAGCGGCCGTGGTATCGCGCTTCGCGCGACGCGAAAGAGGTGTATTACGCACATCAGCTGAAAAA